>DASTDR010000481.1:0-2252 GCA_035710265.1 Gemmatimonadales bacterium
GGACGATTCCAAGTCCGGTGGGATTCGCTGAGGATGGTGTTCGTGGTTACGGGGATGACTCCGGCCTGCGTCATCCGGGCGAGCGCGGCGTCGAACGCCATCTGGCTGATGTCGCCCGACGCGTCCACCACCACGTAAACCTTGTACCCGTCGGCCTTCGCCTGGAGCGCGGGGAATGCGACGCAGACGCTTGTCCACACGCCAGCGATGACGAGGGTCTTGCGGCCGGTCCCCTCGACGGCCTTGACGAAGTCAGCGTTGTCCCAAGCGCTGACTTCACCTTTGCGCCCCACGTACTTCGCGCTTGGCGCAGCCGCCGCTAGTTCCTCCATGATCGGGCCATTGGCACCACCGGGTTCCGACGCCGAGTAGATGATCGGCATCTTGGCCTGCTCGGCGATCTTGGCGAGCGCCACGGTATTGCTCCGCAGGTCCCGGATGGGAACGTCCTTGACGGTCTGGAACAGGCCAGTCTGGTGGTCGAGCAGAAGGACGACTGTGTCGGTGGGCTCCAAGAGGGCCGCGCGGGCGGCCGCGCTGGGCTGCCGTGAGAGCCCGGGTATGGCCGCGACCGCCCTTGTGTCCTGGGCCTGCGCTTGTGCGGGCTCGTTCGTCGTCTGGACGACGAGTGCGGCGACGGCCGTCAGCGCCAAGAGACTTCCTGCCACGATTCTGTTGGTTTTGAGTAACTTCACGACAATCTCCTTTTAGTTAATTGTGTCGAATGAGGGGTCGACGCGGCCAGTGACGTCCTACATCTGCGATCGACGGGTGATGGCGGCCCTCGTAGAACGTTTGGCCCGGCACCAATGTGATGGGCGCCTCGCCTCTCACCTGCATCACGATCGACCCTTCCAGTACATAGACCAGTGCTGTGCATGGTGCGTATGCACCGGGTCCGACCCTCCAGGCGAGTACTCCACTGTGATCATCGAGAGTTCCTTTCCCGGAATGCCTGCGAGATCTTTGGACACGAGTGATCTGACCGTGGGGTCCTGCGCCACCAGTGCGTCGCTCGCAAGCGACAGCGAAAGTACCAACACTGCTGTGTTCCTCATTTGCCGCTTTTCCAGCCACTCTTGCAGCTGTTCTGAGTCCGCAAGGGGCTGCTTATCCACGCCGACTGCGCTGAAGTCGAACACGCCGTAGTACGGGTGCTTGCCCGGGCACGGCCAGCCCACGGCACTCCGGGCCAGGCGGCCATTGCAGCCAGGATGTGCCGGCGCACTTGCATATGGCGAGCGAAGCCTTCCATCGAACGCGCTATCCCGAGCCGCTCCTACCGAGCCGCGACGAGGCCGTTCTCCACCTCGAACACGCCACTCACCTCACGCGCGCGAACTCCTGCAATCTGGCGGTCCGCGGCGCTGTCGACGACGCCGAGCAGCATCGTTCGACCGTTCTTCACGATGTGGATCGGGTAGCGGCCGACAGGCTGCATGCCCGGGAAGCGTCGTTCGTCCCTCAGCTCTTGCAACACTCCAAACTCGCCGCCGGGTGCGTACCGTGAGAGGAAGTCATCCGTGTAGATCCGATAGAAGGTCTCCCAGCGGATTCGGTCGTCGTTCTGCGACGCGGGTAGCACTTCGATCTTGTTCGCCACTTCGTTGACCCCGCTCGCCCGTTTTGTCGCCATTTCGGCATCGGCCTTGAGGTTCCCCTGGTAGCTGTAGCCGGCGAGATAGACAGTGCCCCGATCCACCCGGAACACGATGAAATCGAAGACGCCGTAGTACGGGAGACGCTCGAGCACACGTGTCACTGAGCGTACGGTCTCCTCTGACGTGACACTCTGCGCCGAGGCGTTTGGGTCACCAGTAAGCGGTCCCAGGAGCGCCAGGCTGACCAGAACGCTGCGCAGCGCGCGGATGGAAAGATTCATTGTTCGTCCTCCTAATCTGTTCCCGTATGAAATCCGCATCGTCCGAACACGCTTATTGAAGCATCCGCGTGAATGCAGATCCATTGGACGATGGTGTCGGTCGACGCGGGTGATCACCTATGCGAACGAGGGGCCTCGTGAACCCATACCATCGTCCAATAGACCCGCGCCTACGCTTCCGGTGTAATCGAATTGTGAATGGCTCGTGGGGAAGGAGAGGACTTATGACAACTAGCAACCTTGAACGTGCTGTGTTTGCCGGCGGTTGCTTCTGGGGCATGCAGGACCTGATCCGCAAGCTGCCAGGCGTAGTCAACACACGTGTCGGATACACGGGCGGCGATGTGCCGAACGCGACCTATCGCAACCA
>DASTDR010000482.1:0-3349 GCA_035710265.1 Gemmatimonadales bacterium
CAGGAGCACAGCATCACGCCGAGCTACGACTGGAGTGAACGGTACCAGCCCGTGACGTACAGCGTGGACCGCAGCCGCTCGGGCACCGGCACCGAGTTCGCGGACATGGTCACCCGCTGCAAGACTGCCGGCGTCGATATCATCGCCGACGCGGTGATCAACCACATGACGAACTTCCCGAGCCCGGGCACGGGAAGTAACGGCACCGCGTACACCAAGTACGAGTACCCCGGCCTCTATACGGCCAGCGATTTCCACACCCCCTGCGCGCTGAACAACTACAACAGCGCCGCGAATGTGCAGGACTGCGAGCTGTTCTCGCTGCCTGATCTCAAAACCGAGTCGGCGTCGGTCCGCCAAAAGATCGCGGGCTATCTCATTTCGCTGGCGCGGATGGGCGTCGCCGGATTCCGGATCGACGCGGCGAAACACATCCAGCAGGTCGACCTGGATGAGATTCTTCACATCGTCAACGACACCATGACGGCGGACGGCAGACCCCTGCCGTACGTGTACCTCGAGGTCGTCGGCAACGGCGTCGGCGAAGCGCTGGGGCCGCGCGATTACTTCGGCGAGGGCTACAGCTCGGGCGGCGCGGCCGACATCACCGAATTCACGTTCACCGGCGTCGGCAACAAATTCCGCAATGTGAACGGCGAGCACATCTCGCAGCTCAATCCGACCGGCACCACCGGGAACCAGTTCTCGGAAGCCGCGTGGGGGCTGATGCCGTCCAACAAGGCAGTTGTGTTCCTGCAGAATCACGACACGCAGCATCAGTGCGCGCTCAGCTACCGCCACGGGTCGACGTTCCGGATCGCGAACGTGTGGATGCTCGCGCAGCCGTACGGCTACCCCTCGATTCTCTCGAGCTACGCGTTCGATTGTCCGTCAGGCAATTCGATGGGCCCACCGTCCGATGCGAACGGCTGGACGACCGCGGTGTCGTGCGCGGTGAGCCTCGAGACCGCAACCGTCGGCCAGTGGGTGTGCGAGCACCGAGATCCCTACATCCTGAAGATGGTGGACTTCCGGCATGTGGTTGCCGGGACCGGCATCAATAACTGGTGGGACGATGGCTTGCACTCGATCGCGTTCTCGCGCGGCGATAAGGGATTCGTGGCGATCAACGGCGGGACGGCCGCGCTGGTGCAATCCATCACCACGAACATGCCCGCCGGGAAATATCGGAACCGGCTCTCCACCGATACGGTGGTCGTGGACTCGGCGCGAGCGGTCCAGCTCAATCTCGCGCCGAAGTCCGCGCTCGCGATCGATGCCGCGACTAAAATCTTTTAGTTGTGACCAGGATCACGCCACCCGAACCCTGCGTGCCGTACATCGCGGTGCTGGCCGGGTCTCTCAGCACCTGGATCGACTCGATGTCGTTCCGATTGACGGCCGCGAAGTTCGCGGCGTTGCCCAGTGGCGTGCCGTCCACGACGAATAGCGGTTCGAATTCGCTGGACAGCGTGCTCATACCACGGATCAGCATCACGATGCGGCCGTCGCCCGCGCGTGTGACAGTGATCCCCGGCACGCGCGCCGCCAGCAGCTGCTCGATCGGAGTACCGGGCGAGCGGGCGATATCGGCGGCCGTCAGACTCGCGCGCTGCGGCCTCAGCGATGTGGTTGGGGTCTGGGGATTATGCGAGCAACCCAGCACGCTGACGATCAGCGCTGCGGGCAGTACAACTCTGAGTGACTTTTTCATGGGAAACCTCCGTGACCGCTGATAGGGCAAGAGCCGTACCCGGAATGGCCGCGTGCCTCATCACGCTCGCGCTCGCCGCCGCGACGCCCGTACATGCACAAAATCGGGTCGTGTATGTCGACAACGAGGGCGTCATGCGCTGGCGCGATACCCGCCAGGAGCTCACGCTGTTCGGCGCCAACTACGTCATCGGCGCGTCCGACTACCGGGCCGGCGGCTACGTCCACGCCGACCGTAAGCGCATGATAGATGACGACATGGCGCACTTTGCCCGCATGGGTTGGGACGGCTTGCGGCTCACGTTTTGGGGCGACTGGGAGGCGTCAGACAGCGTGGGCAATTTGCTCAGCAACGAGTATCTGGATCTCCTGGACTACCTGATCGCCAAGGCGCGCGAGCGCGGCATTTACATGCTGCTCAGCCCGATCCAGCTCTACAGCTCACAGTGGCCGGACGCGATGGCGGACACCACGCCGCCCCCCCCGGGCTTCGGGCGGCGCTTCGGGAAGGGTCGGATGGGCACCGACTCGCTCGCGCTCAAAGCACAGGTGAACTACCTGCGCCAGATCCTGAATCACGTGAACCCCTACACGCGCGTCGCGCTGAAAGACGAGCCCAACATCGTTTTCATCGAGCTCGTGAACGAGCCCTGGCATCATCCCGAGGATCTGGACGGATCGATCCGCTACATCAACGCGCTCACCGACGCGGTGCGCAGCACCGGCTGCCAGAAGCTGGTGTTCTACAACGTCAGTCAGGACTTTCGGATTTCCGAAGCGATTCGCCGCTCCAAGGTCCAGGGCATCACGTTCGGCTGGTATCCCACGGGCCTGAACGCGGGCCACGAGCTGCAGGGCAACTACCTGCGCGGTACCGACGTGTTTCCCGACATGCTGCGGCCCGAGCTCGCCAGGCTGCCCCGCATCGTGTACGAGTTCGACAGCCCGGACCTGCGCACCGGGACGATGTATCCCGCCATGGCCCGGACGTTCCGCGCCGTGGGCGCGCAGTTCGCCGCGATGTTCTCCTACGACATGCTCGGCACCGCTTCCCGCAATCTGGGTTGGCAGACGCACATGCTGAACATGGTGTACACGGCGCGCAAATCGATGAGCGCCGTAATCGCCGCCGAAGCGATGCGGCGCCTGCCGCGCATGCGCGACTACGGACCCTACCCCGGCAACACGCGCTTCGGCGACTTCCGCATCTCCTACGAAGGAGATCTCGGCGAGCTCGTGGCGAGCGATGCGTTCATGTACACGAGCAACACCCCTTCCAAGCCGTCCCAGCCGGGCGCGCTGCGGCGCGTGTACGGGCACGGCTCGTCGTCGACCGTGACCTATGGCGGCACGGGGATCTATTTCCTCGACAGAATCCGCCCGGGCGTGTGGCGGCTCGAGGTGTACCCGGATGCCGTGCCGATTCGAGATCCGTTCGAGATGCCGGGCGCGGACAAGATCGTGACACGGGCGATCAGCAGATCCTGGCCGATGACGATCTCGCTTCCGGATCTTGGAGCCGCGTTCACGGTTCAGCCGGTGAGCGCGGGGAACGCGGCCGCTGCGCGCGCGGCGGACGGCCGGTTTGCGGTAACGCCCGGCGTGTATGTGCTGAGCGCGAGTGGTGCCGTCGATC
>DASTDR010000483.1:0-2317 GCA_035710265.1 Gemmatimonadales bacterium
GTCGCCGCTCACCACCTGCGTCACGAGATTGCCCTCGAACAGCGCATGCGGAATCCAGGCAGAGGTGTCGTAGGTCTGATAAAGAAAGCTGAGGAGCGCTGCCTGTCGCAGTTGCGGCGGCCTCGGATCGTTCGGATCCCAGCGATACACCAGGTTGCGAACGTCGCGTGCGAACGTCGATTCGAGTGCGCTTCGCGAAGACGGGTAGGGCATCGGCGTTCGCCACGCGGACACGGCGCTGAAAGCGAGCAGGCCCGCGGCCAACACGGTGGCCATACGGATCGTGTGAGACCGAAGTGGCTCCGTGACGCTCGTGATCTTCGTGGCGTTCATCATCGTGACCTTCGTGTTCTTCGTGGCCCTAATAACGTTCGTGGTCTTGGTAAACCTTCGTGGTCTTCGCGGCCTTTATGGCCTCCGCGCCAACCGCATCGCCGTGTCCACGCATGTCGGGTCATGCCCGGCCTCGCAGTCCGCGGCCGCCTGCCGGTATCGAGCTCGCGCTCCGGATCGATCGCCGGCCAGGTCGGCGAGCTTGCCAAGCTCCAGCTGCGCGCGGCCGTGAACCCAGATTGGTGCAGTGGCAGCAACCGCCATCTGCAAGTCGCGTGCTGCTGAATCGGCGTCGCGCGCAGCAACGAATGCAGCGCCTCGCTGGTATCGCCAGCGCGCGACTTCACCGTAGGCGCGCGGTCGCGCATCGGCGTCGAGCTTGGCGATGCCTTCGGTGAGGGCGTCGATTGCTTCGCGCGCGTGCCCGGCGCGCAACGCTGTGCTCCCTACCTCGAGCCAGAGCAGTCGATTCCGCGGGAACTCGTCACGAAGCTGCCGGAGGACCCGCAATGCCTCCTCGTGACGACCCTGTCTGTTGTAAAGCAGTGCGAGGACGAAGCGAGCGTTGCTCCGCGTGTAGCTTGGGTATCGAGCCGCAGACTCAACGAGGCGCAGGCCAATGTCGCGACCGCCCTCGAATCCCGCCAGGCGAGCCATCATCCTGAGCGGAAACGGAAGGCTGGCCACTCCGTAGCGGTAGAGCCCGACGATGAGCCCGGCATCCATGCGCGAGGGATCGAGCGCCAGGCTCCGTCGATGCTCGTGGTATGCGCGTCTGGCCGCGCCAAGGCTGTCGCGAACGCGGCCCTCTACCGTGGAGATGTACGATGCGCGCAGGCCCGCAGCGGCGCCCAGCTGAAAATGGGCATCCGGGTCGTCCGGAAAGCGGCGGGTCGCTTCTTCCGCGATAGTCGACGCGCGATCCAGGTGGTAATAGAAGGCGCCGGCCAGATCGGCGCGAGGAACCGGTCGATCGATGTTCGCTCGTGTGTTTCCAAGGTAGTCCTCGACTGTGATCGCACCCTGGTCGAACAGCAGCTGCATCCAGATCGTGGCCGCCGCCAGGCGATGCGCATCGCCGTCGTTCGGGTTGAGGACGATCGCCTCGCGGTGTGCCGCGAGCGCCTCCGCGTAGTCGAGGTTGTAACCGTAGTCCAGCGCTCGCGCGCGGAGTAACGCGCCGGATGTGGCAACGTCGTCCCGCCTCGAGACGTCAGGCGCGACGATGAAGAGAACGAGAAGGCACCACATTCCAGCGCTCCTGGGGCAAGCCTACGAGCGCTGGCGGGCGAAGTCCTGACGCCGAAGCTGAATAATCCTGAATTGCCGGGGCCAACTCAATGCCGACCGGGCACTACCACTCCTCGCGCTACAATTTTTCGATGCCCACTTCGAAGCCGGCCGAGCTCGAGCCCCTCGAGGCCGTTGCCACGGGTACGAGCGGCGATCCGTTCGCGTTTCTCGGGCCGCACGCGGCGACCACCGACGGCGGGCCCGCCGTCATCGTCCGGACGATGCAGCCGGCGGCGTCGGCGGTGGAACTGGTGACCGCGGAGCGCGTGACGCCGATGCCGAGACGGCATGCGAGCGGGCTCTTCGAGGCGCGTGTCCCGCTCGGACGCGGACGCGCGTCCGACTTCGCCTACACGCTCCGCGTCCACGAAGGGGACGTGACGCGGGACGTTCGCGATCCCTATCGATACGGGCAGGTGCTGTCGGAGTACGACCTGCACCTGTTCGGCGAAGGCACTCATCTTCGCGCGTGGGAAAAGCTCGGGTCGCGCGTCATGACCATCGGCGGCGTCGCTGGCGTGCACTTCGCCGTGTGGGCGCCCAATGCGCAGCGCGTCAGCGTCATCGGCGATTTCAACCGCTGGGACGGCCGCGCCCACCCGATGCGCCGCCTGTTCCCGTCCGGCGTGTGGGAGCTGTTCGTGCCCGACGTCTCGCCGGGCGCCTGCTACAAGTACGAGGTTCGTACGTC
>DASTDR010000484.1:0-2926 GCA_035710265.1 Gemmatimonadales bacterium
CAGGGAGGCGCGAGCCGAAGTGTTGACTGAATTGCGCGTCCGCGATCTCGCCGTTATCGCCGACGTCACGCTGCCGTTCCGGCCAGGCCTCAACGTGCTGACGGGCGAAACCGGTGCGGGTAAATCGATGGTCGTCGATGCGCTCGCGCTCCTCCTTGGCGAGCGCGCCTCCGCCGACATCGTGCGCCCCGGGGCCGAGAAGACGATCGTCGAGGGAGCCTTTGAGTTTGTTGCCGCCGTTCACCGCCATTTATTGCCGCCCTTCGCCGCCCTTGGAATCGAATTGGAAGAGGGCCGCCTCGTTCTCAAGCGCGAAGTGCTGCGCGAGGGCAAGTCACGCGCCTGGGTGAACGGTTCGCCCACCACGATCGGCGTGCTCGCCGAGATTGGCGCCCTGCTGGTCGACCTGCATGGCCAGCATGAGACGCAGTCCTTGCTGCGGCCCGACGCTCAGCGCGACATGCTCGATGCCTACGCGGATGCGGATGTCGAGCGCGTCGCCGTGCGCGATGCGCACGCGCGGCTCAAGGACCTGGCGCAGCGCGAGACCGAGCTGACCGAACGCCAGGCGGATGTGCGCAAGAAGGCCGACTACCTGCGCCACGTGCTCCAGGAGATCGAGCGCGCCAAGCCCAAAGTGGGTGAAGACGAATCGCTCGAAATCGAAGCGAAGCGCCTCGCGCACGCCGAAGAGCTGGGGCGGCTCGCGGGCGAGCTCGAGTCCCTGCTGGACGCCACGGGGGGAGGGCTGAGCAAGGCGCACAAGATTCTCGGCAATCTCACCAGGCTCGATCCGTCGACGGCGAAGTGGCAGGAGCTGCTCGATGCCGCCGCGGCGAATGCGGGCGAGCTGGCGCAGGCGGCGCGGGAGTACGCGAGCGAGATCGAGGCCGATCCCGAACGGCTCACCGTGGTCGAGCAGCGGCGCGATCTTCTGTTCCGGCTGCAACAGAAGCATGGTCCGACGATCCCTGACGTGCTCGCGGCGCGCGACAGCGCCGCGCGCGAGCTCGAGCTGCTCGATACCGCCGACCTGGATCTCCGCACCATCGCGGCCGATCGCGCACAGGCCGCCGAGGAGTTCACGAAGGCAACAGCGGCGCTCTCCGCCAAACGCGCCGCGGGCGCGAAGAAGCTCGCGCGGGCGGTCAACAAGATTCTTCCATCGCTCGGGATGCCGGGAGGAAAGTTCGGAGTGAACCACTCCCCACTCCCCACGCCCCACGCCTCTGGTGCCGAGAACATCACCTTCGATGTGGAATTGAATCCGGGGTTGGGGAGCAAGCCGCTAGCGCGGGTCGCATCCGGGGGCGAGCTGTCGCGGCTCATGCTCGCGCTCAAGGTGGTGCTCGCGTCTCACGATGTCGTGCCCACGCTGGTGTTCGACGAAGTCGATCAAGGGATCGGCGGGGAAGTCGGAAGCCGGATCGGTGAGGCCTTGCAGGACGTCTCCCGCGAGGGACGCCAGGCGCTCGTCATCACGCACCTGCCGCAGATCGCCGTCTACGCCGATCAGCAGCTCGTGGTCGAGAAAGGAAAGAAGGGCGGCGTGGCGACGAGTGATGTGCACGTCGTCGAAGGAGAAATGCGTGTGAAAGAGATCGCGCGCATGCTGGGCGATGCCGACATGGCGACCGCGCGGCGCCACGCCGTGGAGCTGCTCAGAACGGCCAGCGAGATGTCCGCATCACCACGCGAAACACCGTCGCCACGGGCACCAGCCCCCCCGCGCCGCTGACCGTTTTTTCGACCGAAAAACTCCCCTCCACCCCCGGCGCGAAGTAGGTTACGGCGACGCCGAGTCGCGTCCAGCGCCACGCGGTGCCGGCATCGAGCACGGACGCTGACAGGGGAGCACCGTTATTGGTGGCGACGTCGATCGAGTCTTGCGTCGAGCGGAAGGTGTAGCGATCGCTGTCCTGCGTGTAATAGCCCGCCGTGAATCCCACAGCGAACGTCCGGGAAAAGCGATACATCGGCGCAATGTCGAACGCGGCGTAGTCACCCGGATCCCAATTCAGCCGCGCCAACGTCGCAACAGGAATCAGCAGTGAGTCCTGTGGCCCGATGCGCCGCTCGCGCTCGCCGGGCTGCTGGCGGCCCAAACGCACCGAGCCGTTGAGCCACAGGCGGTTGAACAGCGTCAGTTCCTGTGCGACCCGGACCTCGAGGTCGGTTTGATGATTACCGGTGGAAATGTCGAACAGGTCGTTGGGCGAATCCTGATGCCCGGTCGGCAGCCGTACGATCAACGCGGCGCTCAGCGCGAAGGCGTGCGACTCGATGATGCGGTATTTCCCCTCGACCTCGAAGTCTCCCGCGAAGTAGTTGAGATGCCTGGGCGTGCTCGCGATCGTGTCGAACTGGTAGACGCTGTCCCGGAGCAACGCCTGAAGTGCCGCCGCGCCGGCACTGTCCTGAGGCTGTTCACCGGTCGAATCCAGGGGGAAGCTCTCCCGCGTGTGCACGCGCACGAGTGGAAAGCGCGCGCCGATGGAGATCCGATTCGTGATCCCGAAGTCGAGCCCCAGCGGCGTGATGCGCTGCTCTTTGCGCACGAATACCGTCGTGGGGAGCGAGGCGCCCATTGGCTGCTCGCCGCTCGCGGTGAACTCACGGTCCCAGGTCGTGATGACGGGCTCGAACGTGACACGCAACGTCCCCCCGCGCGGGGTGTCCGTGCGGGGGACGGCCTGTGACGTGGCGCTGGTCACGACCAGCACGAGAGCGAACAAGGGCGGCAACAGAGATACATACCCCGTTGCCGCCCCTCGCCGTCCTTCGCCGCCCTTCGCCGCCGCCTCTATCGCCGCCGCCTCTGTCGCCGCCGTCGTTCTCAGGGGATCGGCGGAATCGCGGTCGAGTACGTGGTGTTGATCTCGTCCCTCACATGCTGCGCGATCAAACGGTGCGTCGCGGCGCTTGG
>DASTDR010000485.1:0-2200 GCA_035710265.1 Gemmatimonadales bacterium
GTCGTGGGCGTTCCAGGTGGTGGACGGGAAGCTCCCGCCCGAGCCTCCGGGGCCGAAACAGGTGCCGGGGAGCAAGCTGACCTTCGAGATGGAGCAGATCGAGAACCTGCTCAGCCCGCCCGACTGGTTTCCCGAGTCGCATGCACCGGCGCCCGGCATCGTCGTCAAGGGGCACGGCGGGGCGCTCGCCTGCGGATCGTGTCACCTGATGAACGGGCTCGGCCACCCCGAGTCGGCCGACGTGAGCGGCTTCACCGCGGACTATCTCGTACAGCAGATGAAGGACTTCAAGAGCGGCGTGCGCGCTGACTACGCGCGCATGAATGCCATTGCGAAGGAGCTGAGCGACGAGGAGATCTCACAGGCGTCCGCCTGGTTCGCGCTGCTCAAGCCGGCCCGCTCGACGCGCGTGGTCGAGGCGGCGATGGTGCCGCAAAGCTTCGTCGGTCAGGGCCGGATGCGCTTCGTCCAGCCGGGCGGAAAGACGGAGCCGATCGGCGCGCGCATCATCACGCTGCCGGAAGACCAGACGCGCGCGCGGCTGCGCGATCCGAACTCGGGATTCGTGGCCTACGTTCCACCGGGGTCGATTGCGCGCGGAAAGGCGCTGGTCGAAACCGGCGGGGGCGGCAAGACGATCGCGTGCGGCATCTGCCACGGCGACGCGATGAAGGGGCTCGGCAACGTGCCGAGGCTGGCGGGGCTGCACCCGATCTACACCGCGCGACAGCTGTATCTCTTCAAGGATGGACGACGAAACGGCGTCGACGCGCAGCTGATGAAGAAGCCCGCCGCGAAGCTGACCGACGACGACATCATCGCGATCTCGGCGTACCTCGGGTCACTCGCACCGTAGTCGTCGATTCGAACCAACCTCCAGGGTGAGGCTTCGTCCGACGTGCCTTGTCGGGCGGCCAGTCACGATGCTAGCATACTGCTAGCGAGGTGAGCGGCATGCCGACGATTACCGTGCGTAACGTCCCGGCAAAGGTGGTCCAGTCTCTGAAAGCACTGGCCAAGCGACGCAACCGGTCCATGGAGCAGGAAGTCCGTGACCTTCTCGAGGGCTACGTAGCGGAGCGCCGGGCCGTGCTCGACCAGATCGAGGCCGGCTGGACGAAGCAAGCGCGCCGGCCCACAGCCGCCGAGGTCGACGCCTGGATGGCCGTCGGCCGGCCATGAGGGCGGTGGTCGACACCAACGTCGTGGCGTACTTCCTGCTCGGGACCGACGACTACATCGACGAAGCCCGGGCTTCCATCGAGGCGCTGTCGAACCCGGTCGCCCCCGCCCACTGGGAAGCCGAGTTGACCAATGTCGTCTGGATGGCCATCCGCGCTGGCGTCTTGCAGCCAGAGGAAGGACCGACGCGACTGGGATTGGCCCGGAGGCTCGGTATCGAGTCGGTCGCCACCAGCACGCTGTGCCAGGGAGCGTTGCTTCGCGCCGTCACGTCCGGAGTGCCCGTCTACGACACAATGTTTGTTGAACTCGCGGCCCGACTGGGCTGTCCCTTGCTGACCTTCGACAAGGCCGTCCTGCGTGCTTTTCCCGCCATCGCCAAAAGGCCTCGCGACCTGTGACCTATTCCCTGATCTTCAGCAGCTTCATCAGGTTCCCGCCGAGTATCGCTACTTTATCGGCGTCGGTCAGGAACTTTGCGTTCAGGACGAGATCGACCGTCACCGGCCAGTTGAACGGCACATCGGTGCCGTAGACGACCTGGCTCACACCTGCCTCGGCGACCAAATGCCGGAGGCCCTCTTCGGAAAAGACCATGGTGTCCACCATGATCTGGCTCTTGAGGTACTCGCTCGGCTTCCGCTTGTTCGCGCAGTTGGCGTTCGCCCTCACCGTGCACGCCACTTCGCTCCGGCCGAGATACGAGGGCAGGTAACCGCCCGCGTGCGCCGCGCAGACCCGCAGGCCGGGGAACTTGTCGAACGTGCCGTCGAAGATCAGCCGCGAAAGAAAGTACGTCGTCTCGAGCGGGTTGCCGATGATGTTGCCGAGGTCGGCGCGTCCTCTGAGCGCGCCCTCTTTGATGATGTTCTCGGCCCCGCCCGGGTGCATGACGACCGGCACGCCGAGCTCGGCGGCCTTGGCCCAGAACGGGTCGTACTTCGGCAGCGAGAGATCCTCGCCGTTCACGTGCCCGCCGATCGACGCGCCGCGCAAACCGAGTCGCTTGACGCCGTCC
>DASTDR010000486.1:0-2831 GCA_035710265.1 Gemmatimonadales bacterium
CGTTGCAGGAAGCCAACCCCGCTCTTAGCAACCAGCCGGGATTGACGCCCGAACCCGTGCCGCCCATCGGGGGAGGCATATCGGTGAGCATCTTTTCACCACGAGGTCCGGTAACTTGAAACTTCAGACCTTCGTGGAGCACTGCCACAGCAGGTACATTCTTTGTCTGAGCCTTTTCAGGCTGTTCGCTTAACACCTTCGTCAAGGTGGCGATTGCCTCTGCGACATTCGACATGATTTACCTCCGGGTCGAATTTTGCTAACTGGTGCAACCAAGGGTTCTGCGGCCGCGAGTGCAGCGACGGTCGTTATTCCAGCAATGAGTGCGGAAAGGCGCTTCATCAGCCTACTCAAGGCGCCAGAGCATCCAGGAAAGCCACAGAACCGAGAAGGCTGCGAGCACAAACAGCGCGGCAAGCGCCTGGTAGAGCCGACCGTACAGCCGGGCTGCAGCGCCGCGGCAGACCGGTGTGTCGCGGATAACCCTGATTCCCTCGGGCGGATGACGGTTCCCGCGGAGCACCCGGACACCGAAGTTCCAAACCCATGCGGCCATCAGGAAGAGGGGCGCGAGGAGCAGAACGAGCGCGGCGACGATGACGCTGACCTGTGCGCGAGACGAACTGCCCTGGAACCAGGATAAGAGCGATTGACGGTGGCTTTCAAGCAAGATCAAGGCCGCACTGCCGAGAACTGCGGCAACCGCGACGCACATCAGCGCGAGTCGCCGGCTGCGCGGATCAGCCTGCTGGATTTCAGCCATAGTTCGTGACTAGAGGGACGCCGGTCATGTCTTATCTCGAAGCGTTGCCTACGAGCACGATCTTGCCTGTTATGCCTCCCTTCCCGAGCAACTCGTGCGCGCGTCTTGCCTCGGCAAGAGGAAATCGCTGCGCGATGAGCGGCTTGATCTTTCGCTGTTGAAGGAGGTCGAACAGGGCGATCAAATCCTGGCGAAACAAAGCGGGCTTCAGCCGTTTGAGCCACTGGATGCTGTAGGGGACCACCCGTTTCCGGCCCGGAAAAAGCCGCCCGCCAGCGATGTATAACCCGAAGATGGCGATTGCACGGAACCGGTGCCGACCACCCGAACGACCTGAGGCCAATCGTCCCCCGCGTAGCGACGAGGTAAGGCCGTAGGCTACTACCACCCCACCAGGACGGAGCGCCTTGCGGGAACGCCAGATGTGGGTACTGCCGATGCCGTCAAAGACAACGTCTACGCCTTCGCTCGTAAGGCGGTGTATCTCTTGCACGAAGTCGTGATGCTGGTAGTCAATCGGAAGAGCTCCCAGGCCGGAAACGGTCGATGCCCCGTGCGATGAACACGTGCCGTACATCTCCAGCCCGGCGAGGCGCCCGAGCTGCAACAGTGCCGTACCGACTCCGCCTGCCGCGCCGTGAATCAACACGCGCTGGCTCGCTCTCACCTTGGCGGAGCGATGCAACATCTGGTAAGCCGTGACGTAGTTCAGAATGAGGCTGACAGCCTCGGCGGCGTCCAACCCGGATGGCACCGGGACCAGTTCCGATTGCCGCAGGCAGACGAACTCCGCGTACGCGCCGTAGATCGGCAGTGCGGCAACTATCTCGCCTGGTTCGATTCCAGAGACACGGTCGCCGAGCCGATCCACCACGCCAACCAGATCCCACCCGGGCGTGAACGGCAGCGGCGGCGTCTCCGGATGTACGCCCTCGCGCATCATCAGGTCGGGCAAGGAGACCCCGGCGGCCAGCACCCTTACCCGCACCTCACCATCCTTCGGCTCGGGGCACTCTTCTTCGAGCACTTGAAGTGCATCGGGCCCGCCGTAGTGGGTGACGATGACGCGCGTGTGCTTCACGGACCTCCTGGGTGCTTCACGTTATGCGGTGCAAACGTTCCGTCATCGTGAAGCATCGCGATCAGGGGCGTGCGGCATGTTGAGGCAGGTCATCGGTTATCCGGAACCATGGCGCCTTTGAACCGACGAAGATGTGTGACGAAGTCTCAACGCTCAAGTCGTCGTCAAGGGTCCCAAGGGCCACTGAAAGTGTGCTTGGACGTTTCTCGCTAATGAACTGAAGGGTCGAACCGCAGCGCCTGCAAAATGTGCGGATGACCTCGGGTGACGATCGGTAAGACGAGACGTCATTGGTGTCCGATAAGAAAACGAAGTCTCTTCGTTCTACTCGACCATACGTTCCAAACGCCACTCCAAGAGCCTTTCTGCACATGGAGCAGTGACAATGGGTAACGTGAGTCACCGGTCCGCGGATCTCGTACCGGACTGCGCCACAAAGACAGCTACCTCGGATCATTCGGCTCTTCCATTAGGGAGCTTTCGTTGGAAGCTCTGGGTATTGTGGCAAATCGTCGGTGATGTGGAACCAGGGCGCTTTGTATGCGACGAAGACATGAAATCACGCTTCACTGAGATACTAATGAACCGTAAGCATCGCGGTTGCGACAATCAGCGCAATTCCGTCAAGGCCCCAAAGGAGTCCACGCACTGAGGGCGACGGCGCAAATGTGCCGGCCATACCAAGGACTCCGCCGATAACGAGGCCGCTCGGTGCGAGCAGTCGCACACGCCGATCGCTCATGTCACCTTCTGCCTCCCAAGGTCGTAGTCATCGGACGGCCGAAAAGCGCATGGCCACCTTGAACACCTTATCCGAGTTCCAACGTCGTCACTCCGAACAGTTTCGGAAGCTCGACCGCCGGGTCCGGGCCCGTGTACATCCGCGCAGTCTCGAACACCGGCGTCATGCTGAGCGTGGCGAGGAACGACTTCGCGGCCGGGTTCGCTTCCGGGATGTCCATGAAGACGGCCTCGCCGTGAGGCGCA
>DASTDR010000487.1:0-2114 GCA_035710265.1 Gemmatimonadales bacterium
TCGTCGAGGGGAGAAAGGGCTTCGAGGGCGTCCACGGCCGCCGGCGTGAACACGTCGGAATACGCCGACCGGAGGCCCTTGCGGATGTCCAACATGACCCGGATTATCGCTCACCGGGGTCAGATCTTGATTTTTGCGCAATCACCACCTTTACCCAGTTGCGGAAAAATCAAGATCTGACCCCGGTCGGTCGTTCAGGACGTTGCCCGGGGACGTTAGATCACCTAGAGGGTGTCTCTACTTTGAGATTCCGGCAAGCGGCGACATAATCAAACCTCAGCCAGAATCGAGCCATTGGGCCCGTTGGGGGGCGGAACCTGTTGCGGAAATGCCCGAACTGCACCGGCGAGGTACCTGAAGGGGTGGCCCGCTGCCCCTCGTGCAGCACTGACCTCCCCTCGTCCGTACTCACGGGCGTTCTGACGCCGGTGCCAGACGACGCCGAGACTGTCTTCGTGCCGCCCGGACAGCCGATGAAACCGTCGATGCCCAATCTGTCTGATGGCGGCGACACCACCGGCCTGCCTCCATCGGCGGGCGGCATCCGCCACGTGGCGCGACCACAACCATCCAAAGAGACTGCACGGGGTCGATCAGAAGTACCCGACTCGGATGCCGACGCGACCGTCGTCGCTCAGCCGGGCGCGCCAAAGGCGGGTGAAGTCGCCGACGACGACGGGCGCACGCGCCTCGCTGGCGAGGCACCGAGCGCATCCGACGAACCAACCGGTCCGCTGAACGTTGGCGAGCGTTTCGGAGCGCGGTATCGCATCACGCGCGTGCTCGGCGTCGGCGGGATGGGCGCCGTGTACGAAGCATGGGATGCAGAGCTCGGCGTGTCGGTGGCGCTCAAAGTCATTCGACCCGAGGTTGCCGCCGATCCGTCATCCGCGCGCGAGCTCGAGCGTCGCTTCAAGCGCGAGCTGCTGCTCGCGCGCCAGGTCACGCACAAGAACGTGGTACGCATCCATGATCTTGGTGAAATCGACGGCATCAAGTACATCACGATGCCGTACATCCAGGGGGACGATCTCGGGACCATTCTGAAAGCCGAGGGCGCGCTGCCCATTCCGCGCGCCCTGTCAATCGCGCGGCAGGCGCTCTCGGGCCTCGTCGCGGCGCACGAGAAGGGGATCGTTCACCGCGACCTCAAGCCGGCCAACATCATGGTCGACGCCGATGGCAACGCGCTGCTCATGGACTTCGGCATCGCGCGATCGATCGGTGTGCCTGCCGAGGAGATAAGCCCGCATAGCCATCACACCGCGCCGGGAACGTTCGGCGAGACGATGGTGGGCGCCGTCGTGGGAACGATTCGCTACATGGCGCCGGAGCAAGCCAGGGGGCAGGAGGTCGATCATCGAGCCGACGTCTACGCGTTCGGGCTCATCATGCGCGACATGCTGGTCGGCCTCGATCGGCAGATGGGCGCACCGACGGCCTTCGCCGAGCTGCAGCAGCGCCTCGACGTGGCGCCGCCGTCGATCAGGACCATCGATCACGCTATACCCGAGGCGCTCGACCGCGTGGTAAGCCGTTGTCTGGCGCCGGAAGCTGCCGACCGGTATCAAAGTGCGGCCGAACTGCAAGCCGATCTCGATCGCCTCGACGAAAACGGGGTGCCGATCCCGATCAGGCGTGTGGTTCGTCTGCCGCTGGTTGCGGCGCTCGTCATCCTGCCGCTCGCACTGTCGGGAGGCGTTTACTGGTACACGCGGCCGCCGGTGCAGTACGAGCCCGTGGCGGTCGTGATTGCGGACTTCGTCAACAACACCAAGGACCCGGCGTTCGACGGCACGCTCGAGCCCATGCTGAGGCGCGCGCTGTCCGAGGCGGGATTCATCACGGCGTACGACCGGATCGGAGTACGCAGTCTCGGCGTTGAGCCGCCCGACCGATTCGACAAGGCAGCCGCAAGCACGGTGGCCGCGAATCAGGGGTTGGGCGTCGTCCTCGCTGGTTCGATCGACCTCCAGGGCAGCGGCTACAGGATCTCCGTCGAGGCGACGCGTCCCGTGACGGTGAATGGCGAGTCGATCACGACCGCCCAGGGCAGAGCGTCCAGCAAGGATCAGGTCGTCGAGGTGGCGGTCAGGTTGATGACGCGCATCCGC
>DASTDR010000488.1:0-3870 GCA_035710265.1 Gemmatimonadales bacterium
GGCCGTACTTCAGGAAGTAGGCGCCGAGGCCGAACTGCGAGCCCTGCGAGATCACGGCGCCGGCGGCGCCGCCGACGATCGCGCCAAGGATCTGACCCGCAACCGCCCCAATCTGGAACTTCTGGCCCTTGGTCGCCTGTGCCGTGCCGTGGCGAAGCGCGACATGGGCGATCTCGTGTGCCATCACGCCGGCCATCGCGGCCTCGGTCTTGGCCGCTTCGATCATTCCGCGATTGACGAACATTGGGCCGCCCGGAAGGGCAAAAGCGTTGATTTCCTTCTGGTTGACCACGTCGAAGGTGTAGCGGAAGCCCGGGTGGCTGAGCTCGTCCGGGATCGCCGCGGCGAGCTGGGCGCCGATGTCCTCGACGAACTCGTCTACCTGATTGTCGTTGAGCATCGGAAGCTGCTTCTTGGCCTCGGCCGCGGCCTCCTGCCCGAGCTTGACGTCGTCCTCGACGGAATAACTGTTCTTTTCCGGCGTGATCTTCGTTTGGGCCGATGCGTTGGCGACCGCCAGCGCCAGGAGCAGCGCGGGGAGCAGGCTGGCGTACCGATGAGCGAACGTTCGTGCAGTCATGCCCACACCTCGTGCAAACCCTTCACCAATTGAGCTACTGACAGTTGAGAAGTAATCAGTTTCACGTTGCACCTTGCTTTGACAAGCCTACCGCCTGAGGAACGGCTCGGGATGTACCGTTCCGGACATGCCAGTTCACGTCCTGCGCGCGACCAGGAGTCCCGCGCCGGCAATCACCCATCACCACCCCCGCCCACACCTACGTTGGCACAGGCGCGGGCAACGGCGTGATCGCCGGGCGTGCAATGCCGGCAGCCGCGTAGATCTCGGGCTCGTCCAGGCTCTCGTGGAGAAGGAGTTCGGCGACGATCGCATCAAGCTTGTCGCGGTTCTCTTTGAGCAATCGCTGCGCTTCAACGTAGCACTCGTCGGTGATCCGCCGGACCTCTTCGTCCACGGCGTCGAGGAGGCCATCCGAGATCCCCGCCATGCGGGGATCTCCATCCGCCGGCAGCACAGACAACGTGCCGATCCGCTCTGACATCCCCCATCGTCCAACCATCGACCGGGCGATGCGGGTCACCATCTCGAGATCATTCTCCGCACCGGTCGTGACGACGTTGAAGACCTCCTGCTCTGCGGCCATGCCTCCCAGCGCACCAATAATCCGGCCGCGAAGGTAGTTGACGTCATAGCCGTAGCGATCGGCCTCGGGTGTGGACAACGTGACGCCCAACGCACGGCCCCTGGGAATAATCGAGACCTTGCGGACCGGGTCCGCCCCCGGCTGGAGCATGCCCAGCAATGCGTGACCGGCTTCGTGGTACGCCGTCCGGCGTCGTTGGTCTTCCGGAATCACCACGTTCCGAGCAGTGCCGAGTTGGACCTTTTCGAGCGCGTCAGTCAGATCGCGTTGAGAGACGGCGTCCTGCCTGCGACGGGCGGCCAGGAGAGCGGCCTCGTTCACCAGGTTCGCGAGGTCGGCCCCGGTCATTCCGGGTGTCGACGAAGCCAACTGATCTAGATCGACACCCTGTGCAAGAGGAACCTTCCGCGTGTGAACCTTCAGGATTTCCACGCGACCTTTGTGGTCGGGTGGGTGGATGATGATCTGCCGGTCGAACCGTCCGGGTCGCAACAGCGCCGGGTCGAGAACGTCCGGCCGGTTGGTGGCGGCCAGGACGACGACGCCCTCGTGGCCGGAAAAGCCGTCCATCTCGGTCAGGATCTGATTCAGGGTTTGTTCGCGCTCGTCGTGACCTCCGAAGGCCCGCGCCCCGCCGCGAGCGCGGCCGATCGTGTCGATCTCATCGATGAAGATGATCGCCGGAGCCACCTTCCGCGCCTCGGAAAAGAGCTCACGGACTCGACTGGCCCCAACACCGACAATCATCTCGATGAACTCGGAGGCGCTTGCGCTGAAGAATGGGACCTTCGCCTCGCCCGCGGTGGCGCGAGCGAGTAAGGTCTTTCCCGTCCCCGGGGCCCCGGCCAGCAGCACGCCTTTGGGAGCGCGGGCTCCAAGACGGCGATATTTTTCCGGGTCTTTCAGGAAATCAACGACCTCGTTGATCTCCGCCTCGACCTCGTCGATACCGGCGACGTCGTCAAACGTCACACGGACCGTCTCGGGATCCACCCGCTTCTGCTTCCCGCCTCCCAATAGTCCTCCGGCCATCGCCCCTTGCTGGCGTTTGAACATCCACAAGTAGAAACCCACGAAGAAGAGAATTGGGGCGGAGGATATGAGCAGGTTCGTCAGGAAGCCACGCTGCTGGACCAGCGGTGTCGCGCGCACCGTAGCTCCTCCCTCCGTCAGTTCGGCGAGGAGATCGTCGCTCGCGAACGTCGGGCGCTCGGTGGTGAACTGCTGATAGGTGCGATCCGGCTCGCCAGGAGCGGGTGCGGGCTTTCTCAGCTGGCCTTCGATTGAATCACCGCGAGCAAACAGCTCGGCTACGTTGTTGTTGGTGACCTGGTTCTTGAAGTCCGTATACGACACGGCTTCCGGTCCCGAGAGCCGATCCTGGACGGTCAGCATGCCAAACAGCAGCAGGTAGCCCACCAACCACGGCACCATCGTCATCCAGCGCGGCCTCGAACTCGGCGGCTGCCCTTTCGGGAGCCCCTCGGTGCGCCAGGGCCGTGCCGGTGGCTGCTGCGGAGACGGCTCGGATGGTGGACGTTCGGGCGCCGAGGTCGGCACCGGTTGCGGGCCTTGCGCGGTCATGTCTCGCCCCCTCCAACGTAATCGAGTGTCTCGATCGTCCAACGACTCCAATACCTAATCACCGTTCCATGGTGAGCTCTCAAGAGGGCGGCGACCTTGACTTTCAAGCCTTCTTGCCACCGGTCACGCTGTATAGCACGCCTCTTGACGAGCAGATTACTGTGATGGACCGTTCATAGGCGATGGTACGTCGGATTTCTCCCAGTACTTAGTGTGAGAGATCTCGAGGTGGGTGGGCACCGTGCAAAGCTTGCCGAGAGGCGAGTGTCTCGCACTCGAGCTGGCGCGCGTTTAATGCTTGTTCAGACGGGAACAGACACCAGCGTGCACCGCTGTTAGCCTACACGTGGAGTGGGCGTGATCCTGACCGTGAGGGCGCCGAATGGCCGATGTCCGTCACGAGCGTTCAGTGGACGCGATGATGCAGGACCGCGCTCGCCAAACATACGGGAGAGAAAATGGACACAACCACTTTGCTCGTCATCGTCCTCGTGGTGCTGCTGATCGGCGGCGGCGGATTCTTCTACAGACGCAGGGTTTGAGTCGGAAGGGCAGTTCGCTCCCCGGGATCATTCGTCCCCTTGCGGCACACTGGCGTCGTCGTCCGGACGCAGCGAGGTGCCATCGAGCGACACCCCCGCGAACAGACCGCGCGAGCGCGAATAACTGAGCATCTCGGCCCGTAGCGACGCATCGGTGGAGGCGCCGGCGTCACGTCCCTTGGGTCCGGCAGCCGCTGACATGTTTGCGCCAAGTTGAACCTTGGTGCTCAGGAGCGCCTCGACGCCACGAGTGTTCATGACCAGGAGCACGAGGTCGGTGGACTGTGCGCCCAATTGCAGACCGACGCTGCCGCCTTCGAGTGCATACATCGCGGGCGCGCGCTCCACGGTCCGTCGAAGCTTGCACCAGAGCGGCAAACCATCGCACCGCGGCCGTAGCTACCGCCGATGCCGATGGCCACTTTCGTCACCGATGGAACGACGATGACGCATTCGGCCTTATTCAACAGATCCTGGGGAATGGAGTCTGGAAGGTTGAGGATTTCCTCCATGACCAGGCCGGCGTTCTCCAGGCGTCCCTGTTCCTTGTTCTGGGCGAAGAGGCTCACGGCGGTCAG
>DASTDR010000489.1:0-7780 GCA_035710265.1 Gemmatimonadales bacterium
CTCGATCTGTATGTGAACTTCCGGCCGGTTACTCTGTTGCATCCCGATCTCACCCCCCTGAAAAACGGTAAGGGAATCGACATCGCGATTTTCCGCGAAAATACGGAAGGTCAGTACCTCGGCCGCGGGCGGGACAGCGGCGACGAGCATGTCGCCGAAGAGGTGAATACGGGGAAAGGCGTCGAGCGCATCATCCGCGCGGCGTTCGAATGGGCCAAGCAGCACGGCAAGAAGCGCGTCACGATGAGCGACAAGTCGAACGCGATCCCAACGCACCGCATCTGGCAGGACAAGTTCAAGTCGGTTGCGGCGGAGTATCCCGGGATCCAGCCGGAGCACCGCTACGTCGATGCGCTGGCGCTCGAACTCGTGCGCGAGCCGTCGCGCTTTGACGTGATCGTGACCAACAACCTCTACGGCGACATCCTCTCGGACCTGGGCGCCGGTCTCGTGGGCGGGCTCGGGATCGCCGCCAGTGCCAATCTGCATCCGGGACGCCGCGGCGGGCTGTTCGAGCCGGTCCATGGCTCCGCGCCGCCGCTTGCGGGAAAGAACGTCGCGAATCCCGTTGCCGCGGTACTGACCGGCGCGCTCATGCTCGAGCAGCTGGGATCCGCCGGCGCCGCGCGCGATCTCGAACGCGCCGTCAAACAAGCGCTTACGGACGGGGCGCGTACACCCGATCTCGGCGGCACATCCACCACGACCGAGGTGGCGGCAGCCATCAACGCCTGTTTGTAGCGGCTATATTCCGACCAGTCTCATTGTGGAGTCATCCCCATGAAAACACAGGGCGCCAGCAAGGACGTCGTCTTCCTGTCCGGAGTGCGGACGGGGTTCGGCGCGTTCGGCGGCTCGTTGAAGGACTTGTCGGCCATCGACTTGGGCGCCGCGGCGGCGCGCCACGCGATCCAGCGCGCGGGCGTACCGGCGAACGATTTCGGCCACGTCGTATTCGGCAATGCGCTCCAAACGTCGGCGGACGCGATCTACATGGCCCGCCACGTCGGTCTCAAATCGGGGCTCCCGATCGAAACGCCCGCGGTCACCGTCAATCGCTTGTGCGGGTCGGGATTCGAGGCAATCACCCAGGGCGCCCAGTTAATTCTGCTGGGCGAAGCCGAGGCCGTGCTTGCAGGCGGCGCTGAATCGATGAGCCAGGCGCCGCACGTCGTGCGCGGCGCGCGCTGGGGCCTGCGGCTCGGTCCGGCCCCGCTCGAAGATCTCTTGTGGGAAGCTCTGAAGGACCCGCAGTGCGGCCTCTCAATGGCCGAAACCGCCGAAAGCCTGGCCGAGAAGTACAAGCTCACGCGCAAAGAGGTGGATGAGGTGGCCGTCGCATCCCAACAGCGCGCGAAGCAGGCGTGGGACGCCTGCGCATTCCAGGATGAAGTCGTGCCCGTCACGGTCAGGGTCAAAGGCAAGGAAGTCGAATTCCGTGCCGACGAGCACATGCGGCCCGAGACCACACTGGAGGTCCTCGGCAATCTGAAGCCCTACTTCAAGAAGGACGGGCTCGTCACCGCCGGAAACGCCTCCGGCATCTCCGACGGCGGCGCCGCGACTGTGCTGGCCAGTGAGGAATACGCCAGGGCCCACGGGTTGAAGCCGCTCGGCCGGCTGGTGGCGTGGGCCGTCGCCGGCGTTGAGCCCAAGCACATGGGTATCGGCCCCGCGCCCGCGGCCCGCAAGGCGCTCGCCAAGGCGGGAATGAAACTCGAGGCCATGGACCTCGTCGAAGTGAACGAAGCGTTCGCGCCGCAGTACCTGGCGGTCGAGCGCGAGCTCGGACTCGATCGCGCGCGCACCAACGCCTGCGGCGGCGCGATCGCGATTGGGCATCCGCTGGCGGCGAGCGGAACGCGCATCACCATTCATCTGCTGCACGCGCTGCGCCGCGACAAGAAGCGGTTCGGGCTGGGTTCGGCGTGCATCGGAGGCGGTCAAGGAGCGGCGGTCATCGTCGAAGCCCTATGAGCGACATTCTCCTCACAGCCATCGGCGCCATCGCCCTGTATCTGTTTGCGGGGCTGCGCGTGCTGCGCGAGTACGAGCGCGGCGTGTACTTCCTGCTCGGGCACCTGCGTCCCACCAAAGGACCCGGCCTGGTCTTTCTGCCGCCGCTCCTGGCCAAGATGCAGAAGGTGTCGCTGCGGGTGATGGCGATCGACGTCCCGCCGCAGGACGTAATTACCCGCGACAATATCTCCATCAAGGTCAACGCGGTGCTGTACATGCGGGTGAAGACGCCCGACAAGGCCGTCGTCGGGGTCGAGAACTACCTGTACGCAACCAGCCAGCTCGCGCAAACCACATTGCGCTCCGTGCTCGGCGAAACCGAGATGGACGAGCTGCTCGCCAACCGCGACAAGATCCACGCGATCCTGCGCCAGATCATCGATACCCGCACGGAGGAATGGGGGGTGGAGGTGTCGGCGGTCGAGGTGAAGGACGTCGACCTGCCGCCCGAGATGAAGCGCGCCATGGCGCGCCAGGCCGAGGCCGAGCGCGAGCGCCGCGCCAAGGTGATCAATGCCGAGGGTGAGCTGCAGGCGGCGGAGAAGCTCGCGCAGGCCGCGCACATCATCGGGGCCGAACCGGCGGCGATCCAGCTGCGCTATCTGCAGACCGTGAACGAGATCGCGTCGGAGAACAACTCGACCACGATTTTCCCGATTCCGATCGATCTGTTCCGCGGCTTCCTCGAGAACGCCTCCAAAGCGGCGCGCCGTGAGCCCGAGCGAACCGAGCGCCGCGCGCTGCCGCGGGAAACCGGCGAGCGCGTCCCCAACGGCTCACGGAAGCAGAAAGCCAAGGCGTGAGCGACCTCGTCGATCGCAAAGCGCTCGAACGAATCATTCGCCGCGCTGCCGAGCTGCAGGCGGGATCACAGGACGTCGGTGAGGGCCTGACGAGCAAGGAAGTGCTGGCCCTCGGCAAGGACGTCGGCATTCCCGAAGGCTACCTGCGCCAGGCGATGCTCGAAGAGCAGACCCGCAGCGCCGACGAAGGATCGGTCGGGACGTGGGCGTGGCTCACGGGTCCGCGGAGCATTGGGGCGCATCGCGTGGTTCCCGGCGACCGCGCCGGCGTGGAGCGGGCACTCAACCGCTGGATGATGGAGGAGGAGCTGCTCCAACCCCGGCGACAGTACGCCGATCGCACGACCTGGGAGGCCAAACCCGGCGCCTTCGCCTCGATCCAGCGCGCCCTGTCGGGCCGGCGCCGCTACTCGCTGGCGAGCGCCGCGCAGATCTCCTCCCAGATCGTGCAGCTCGAGCCCGGATTCTGCCTCGTCCGGCTGGAAGCGGACGTCAGCCAACAGCGCCGGGCCCGGATTTCCGGGGGCATGGTGCTGGCGACGATCGGCTGGGCCATGACGGGGGCCGCCGCCCTGCTGGCACCGCCGCTGGCGCTCGCGCAGATCCTGACCATGGTTCCCGGGTTGGGACTGACGGTTGGCGCGGCCGCGATCGCGCGCACTCATCGCACCGCCAACGAGCGCGTTGAAATCGGGCTCGAGCAGGTCTTGGACCGGTTGGAACGCGGTGAGATCCACTCGCCGGGTCAGCCCTCGCTACCATTCGTTCGGATCGCGGAAGAAGTCCGCAAGGTTTTCGAGAATCCCAAACCGAAAACAAGGGGCTAGGAGTTGGGAGCCAGGAACTCAGGATGACTGACATCAAACGTGTCGGCGTGTTGGGGTGTGGTCTCATGGGCAGCGGCATTGCGCAGGTTGCCGCCACCGCAGGCTACGAGACGGTCGTGCGCGACGTCTCCAAGGAGCTGCTCGACCGCGGGCGCGCGGGGATCGAGAAGTCGCTCGCGAAATTCGTCGAGAAGGGCAAGCTGCCCGCGGCCGACCGTGACGCGACCGTAGCGCGCCTGAGCTACACGACCAGCGTCGCCGACCTGACGTCCGCCGATATCGTGATCGAGGCGATCACCGAGGATCTCGCGCTGAAGAACGCGTTGTTCAAAGAGCTCGACGGCCTGTGCAGCGCGGGGACGATCTTCGCGTCCAACACGTCGTCCCTCACCATCGCCGAAATGGCCGCGGCCACCAGGCGGCCGGACCGGTTCGTGGGCTTGCATTTCTTCAACCCCGTCCCGCTGATGGCGCTGGTCGAGGTGGTCCGGACCGTCACGACGTCCGAAGAGACGTTCAAGCGCGCGTTCAAGTTCGCCGCGTCGCTGCGCAAGGAGCCCGTCGCCGCCAAGGACAACTCAGGCTTCATCGTCAACCTGCTGCTCGTGCCGTACCTGCTCGACGCGATCCGCGCGGTGGAGCGCGGCGTCGGCAGCGTGCCCGACATCGACAAGGCGATGCAACTCGGCTGCGGATATCCGATGGGCCCGCTCACCCTGCTCGATTTTGTCGGGCTGGACACGACCCACCACATCGCCGAGATCATGTTCAAGGAGTACCGCGAGGCGCGCTACGCGCCGCCACCGCTGCTCAAGCGGATGGTGCTCGCGGGGATGTATGGAAAGAAGAGCGGGAAAGGCTTTTATGACTATTCGGCCAACCCACCTGTCGTCACCAACCTGGGACTCTAATGTTCGGCTACGACGCTCCCCGCTGGCACGCTCTGCTCAACGACCTCCCTGCGGCGCTGCTGATCGTGGCGGTGCTCTTCGATCTCACGGCCGCCGCGCGCAAGCGGGAATCACTGTCCTGGGCGGCGATTTGGACGCTGTGGGCCGGTGTGATCGGCGGCTGGGCGGCGGTTATCGCCGGAGAGCTCGCGGAAGGCGCCATGGAGCACGGCACCGCGATTCACGAGATCATGGAGAAGCACGAGAAGATGGCGCTCATCACGATGAGCGTGTTCACCATCGTGCTCATTTGGAAAATGGCGCGGCGCTTCCAGATGCCGGCGCAGGAGCTGGCGATCACGCGGTTCCTGAGCGTGATCGGGCTCGCGGGGCTCGTGTGGACGGGCGTGCTCGGCGGGCGGCTGATGTTCGATCACGCAGCCGGCATTCCGACGCCCACGCTGCAGGCCGAGGTCCAGAACCGCCTCGGAGAACACGAGCACGCGCCCGGCGAAGAGCACAATGACCCGATGGTCGGGGCCGATACCACCAAGGCCGGCGCAGACACTACCAAGGCCACGCACCCGCATCCGCCAGGGACGCCCCCGCATAAGCACTAGTGCAGCGTGCGGCGTGGCGCGTGCGGCGTAGCAATACACGGTCGCTCGTCATGACCCTTACCGCTCTGCGCCGCACGTCGCACGCCGCGCTCGCGACGTTTGTCGTCGCGGCGTGCTCGCCGGCGTCGACACGCCCGTCGTTCAGGCCCGTCCCCGAAGCGTTGCGCGCCGTGATCAACGCGACGCCGGCGGTCGTGACCCGCGAAGCCCAGGCGCTGCTCGCCGCTGATACTATTCGCGTCCGGTTTGTGAGCGAGCGCGACGCCTGGCTCGAGACGAACGAATTCGCGGGAACGCACCGGCTGCGGTTGTGGGCCGACCCGGACGTTCCCGGTAAATCGCGCGTGACCATCGAAGCGGTGTACCGCCCGATCGAGGACCCGTCGCGCCAGCAGCGCGATCTCGAGCGCGCAGCCGAGCCCGGCTCCGCCGGCCAGCTGCACGCGGCCCGCCTGCTCGAGGCTTTGAAGGACAAGCTGGGAGTTACGACTTACTGACGAGACCCTGGACCCACTTCTCCATCTGGTCGAGATCGATGGACGCATCACGGCAGGGACCGTTGGGCAGCTGCATCGTGAGGCCGAGGACCGGAAGCTTTCCCGCGACGTCGCGCAGCCCCGTCATCATGTCGCGCTCGCACGCGACTGCCACCACCGCCCGCGGCCGCCGCTCACGAATCACCCGGCGCGCCAGCTGGCCGCGCGTGGCGACGAACACCGGGACCTCATAGCGACCCGCAATCTCGAGCACGCCGTCCAGCGCCTGCTTGGAGAGGCAGCGCGGAATCAGGACCAGCAGCTCACCCTTCCCCACGCGGCGCCCGCGCCGCTCCGCCATGGTGTTGTAGACGTCGATGGCCGCATGCTCGACCCAGTCGCGCTTGCCGAACACCCGCGCCAGCAGCGACGTGTAGTTCATGAGCTGCAGGTAGGGACCGCGCTCCATCAGGCGCTCAGGTAGGAGGTTTCTTCCTCCGTAGTACGACGCGGCGAGCAGTATGAGGTACAGCCACTGAGCGGCGGCGAGCACCGCCAACACGGCCCACAGAGATGTCCGCAGGGGCGGCCAGAACGTCGCCAACCGCGGTCCGATCAGGTAAAGAAGAAGGGCGACAGCTGCCGCGCCCGTACCGATCGTGAGCGCCGCATACTTGAAGAAGAGGCTTGGGGGCGAGGAGAAGTCACCGCCACGAGGGAGAGGTTGGCCGTTCCATTCATCCCATTCGTGGCCGAGCCTTCTGTCGACCTCGATATGAATCAACTGAGCTTTAGCCAAGGGAACGAAGCTTCACGTAGGGGTTCGCTGGTGTCAAGTTTGGGGCGTGTGGAACTCTGATCCGCGTGTCCGCGCCGCTTATGCTGAAGGTGCAGGCATTTACCGGATCGTACCCGAAGCGGTCGCGATTCCCGCGGGAGTCGACGAGGTCGTCGCGCTCGTGCAATCGGCCGCAGCCGCCCGCAAGTCGCTGATTCCCCGCGGGGCCGGAAGCGGCATGGCGGGCGGCAACGTTGGCCCCGGCATCATCGTCGATCTGAGCACTGGATTCTCCGACCTCACCATCGACCCGCAGCGTCGCCTCGCGAAAGCCGGCGCATCGGTCACCTGGGCTCAGGTGAATGAGGCGGCCAGGCCATACGGGCAGCGGCTGCCACCGGATCCTTCCTCGGGACTCTTCGCCACGAGCGGCGGCATGGTCGGCACCAATGCGGCCGGTCCGCGCACGGTGAGGTACGGCAGCGTACGGCGGTGGGTGGACGCGCTCGAGATCGTCGGGGCTGACGGCGGCGTCCGAACGTTGAAGCGGGAAGGGGGAAGCGGGAAGCGGTTCGACCTGACCACCGAGGACCGACGACTGATAGCCGAGCGCTTTCCTAAGACCCGGAAAAACTCCTCCGGCTACGCACTCGATCGCTTCGCCGAGACGGGTGATGAAGTCGATCTCTTTGTCGGAGCCGAGGGCACGCTCGGGTTCGTCACCGCCGTGCATTGGCGACTCGATGCCATCCCGTCGGATATCGCCGGCGCCGCGCTGGGGTTCGCCGATCTCGAGTCGATGACGGAAGCTGTGCCGTATCTGGTGTCGTTGAATCCCACCGCGCTCGAGTTGCTCGACGCCACCCTGCTGCAATTCGTCCCGGAAGCGCCGAAGGTCGCCTGCCTGCTGCTGGTCGAATTCGAGCGGGACAGCTCCGCGGCAGTCCGTGGAGCCGTCGGCGATGCCGTGCGCGGGCTGAAGACGTCGGTCACCCACGTGCAGACGGCCCTGGATCGGCGCGGGCTGGAAGAGCTGTGGCAGGTTCGCCGCCTCGCGTCCCCTGCCCTCGCGCGGCTGCCCGCGTCCCAACGCTCGCTGCAAGTCATCGAGGACGGCTGTGTGCCGCTGCACGCGCTTGGCGATTACGTGGCCGGATTGCGCGCGGCGGCGGCGCGCACCGCAATCCCCGTAGCAATTTTCGGACACGCGGGCGACGGGCATGTCCACGTCAACGCGTTGCCCGACACCACGCGAGCCGGCTGGCACGACGCGCTCGCGCGGTTGTACGAAGCGGTGACGAGTCTCCTGCTCCAGCTCGGCGGCGTGCCGTCGGGCGAGCATGGCATCGGCCGGTTGCGCGCGGGTG
>DASTDR010000490.1:0-3711 GCA_035710265.1 Gemmatimonadales bacterium
GGCTGCGTCTGCGTCCGCCGGTGCTCAGGCGTTCGGCGCACCGGTCGTCAGCCAGGCAGGGGATAGCACGGTAATCAGTCTCGGTTCCGACACGATTATCGTGCGCAGCGTGGAGATGGTACTGCGCGAGATCGAGCTGAAGCGGGTCGAGGTCATCGAGTGCGACAGCGTCTCCAGTAATGATGATTGCGAAGAGTTCGAGGTCGGTCCCGTGCTTGCGGCGTTGCCGCTCGGTGCCGTCAACACGGAGACGGTCGTGGCTATTAACGCGCCGCCGGGCCAATACAACCGGCTCGAGTTCGAGATTCACAAGCCCGAATCAGCGGATGACGCGGCCTTCATCGCCGCCAACCCCGACTTCGACGGCGTGTCGATTCGGGTGACCGGCACCTACAGCCAGGGCGGCACGCGGAGCGAGTTCGTGTACACCTCGGAGCTTAATGCCGAGCAGGAAGCCTTTATCGATCCGCCCCTCACCGTGGCTGATGGTGGCGCGACCAACGTCACCCTCCGGCTCGATATCGGCTCGTGGTTCCTCAACGCCGGCGGAACGGCGCTGGTCAATCCAGCAAGCGCCAACAAGGGGCAGGTGAATGAGAGCGTCGTGAAAGACAACATCCAGGCTTCCATCGACGCTTTCCACGACGACGATCGCGACGGTCACGACGACGACAACGAGCACACCTAGCAAGCCCGGGGGCGCCCCCCGGTTGTCAGGCGAGGGCATCGGAGGCACATTTCCTCCGATGCCCTCCATGGTGTGGATCGATGGGACGTGGCACGACCGCGATCGCGCGGTCGTTTCTGTATTCGACCACGGCCTCTTGTACGGCGACGGCGTGTTCGAGGGCATACGGAGCTACGGCGGCCGCGTCTTCCGGCTGAATGCTCACCTGGACCGCCTGTACGACTCCGCCAAGGCAATCTGGCTCGAGATCCCCATGCCCAAGGCGCAAATGGCGCGCATGGTGGAAGACGGCGTCGCCAAAAGTGGGATCAAGGACAACTACATCAGGCTGGTGGTCACCCGGGGCGTCGGCGACCTTGGGCTCGACCCGCGCAAATGTGTCAAGCCGACCGTGTTTTGTATCTTCGACACGATCAAGCTTTGGCCGCAGGACCGCTATGAGCAAGGACTCGTCGCTCTGACGGCCGCGACGCCCATCCTCCATCGCGAATCGCTTTCTCCGCGCGTGAAGTCGCTGAACTATCTCTCGCACATCCTCGCCAAAATCGAAGGGATCGCGGCAGGTGTTGACGAAGTCATCATGCTCGACTCGGCCGGCTATGTGGCCGAGGCAAGCGGGATGAACCTGTTCGCCGTGTCCAACAGCACGTTGCGCACGCCACCGCCGTACACAGGTATTCTGCGCGGAGTGACACGGGATACGATCATCGAGCTGGGTCGCGAAGCCGGCTATGGCGTCGAAGAACTGCCCATGAACCGCTACGACCTGTACACCGCGGACGAAGTGTTCCTGACCGGAACCGCAGCCGAGGTTGTTGGCATCTCGAAGCTGGACGGCCGGACGATCGGGAAGGGAATATCGGGACCCGTCACGCGGGATCTCGCGACGCGCTTCCGCGCCTATGTCACGCGCGACGACTGACACGTAGTTCAAGCCGCACACCAAGAGCTAACCCATTGACCGGTCTTGAGCTAACCCCCATATTGGGGGCCCTTTTGCGCTTCTTCCCCGCATGAGGTGAGCCATGTCATGGCGAGTGATCGCGCATGGGGACCAGGTTTGGCACGTCGACGCGGTCGCTGAGCGTCGCGCGAATACATCGGCGTGGCAGTTGGTGTTGTCGTTTCGGGCTGCGTCGGAGTCGTTCCCGGGTCGGCGCCGGTCGTTTTGGACGCCGTTTCCGTTGGAGGCCACCTCGAAGTCGTCGCTGTTCATCCAGGCTGAGCGGATTCCTGACGCGGCGATTGCCCAGGTTCTGGCCGGGTGTCTGGTATGAGCTCGGCGAATCTGCAGGATCTGCGACGCGTGGTGCTTGCAGTGACCCGGCTCAGAGGTGAAACGGTCAAGCAGGTAACCGTGCGGTCGGATGTCCGGCACGTGAAGGTGGAGTTCGACAGCGGATTGATCCTGGTGATTTCGTCCGAACGCGACGCGAACGGACGTCCCCGACTCGAGGTCGACGTGGTCGAGGCGATTCAGGACGCTGGGCTCAAGCAGCAGATCGAAGTTCGGTTCGACTGAGGCGCGCGCGTGCCTGACGAACGCCTGCGGTTCCAGGAGTTCGGATTCCAGCGCCTGGCAAACGGGCGGTGCCGCGCGAAAGTCGTCCTGACGTGGTCGGATGGGCGGCGGTTCGAAGGCTCCTCCGACGGCGTGACCTCGCAGACGGGAGAGCTGCGGTGTTGCGCGATGGCGGCCGTGAATGCGCTCGAACAGGCGGTCCAACCGCAGCTGACGTTTGAGCTGCTGGGCGTGAAAGCGGTTCGCGCATTTGACGCGACGGTGGTGATCGTCTCGTTGTCGGCTCGATCGGATGCTGCGACCCGGCTGGTAGGGTCGTGTTTGACGGAAACGGATCCGCCGCGTGGCGCGGCGCTTGCCGTCTTGAACGCAACGAACCGTTTACTCGGGAACTTCCTGGCGACACGATGAAACGCGGCACCGTGGTACTGCTCTCGCTGTTTGGCGCCGCTGCCCTCACGGGCTGCGGCGGCTCACAACTTCCGGCGCCCACGCCCGTCGTGACACCGCCTCCCGGTGCAATTCCCGTCGCCTCGAGCACCGACAGCTCCGCAGTGCAGCTTGGTACGGCGCTGGCGACGGTGGAGCAGGATTCCGCGGCTGACCAGTCGGCGCTCGACAGCTTGCACGAACACCAGCCGGCCGCCCCCCGGACCAATCAGCCCCTCGCTGGCGAAGACGTCCGCCAGGAAGCCGAGCGTCTGTTCGGAAACGACGCGACGACTACGTTCGACATCGATGTGACCACCTACGCCGGGCACCGCCGCGTGCTCGAGTACCTCGAGTTCTTCCAGCTCGACGCGCGCGATCGTTTCGAAATCTGGCTCTCCCGCCTGGGTCGATATGAAGGAATGATCCGCGAGCGCCTTCGCGCCCGCGGGCTGCCCGAGGACCTCGTGTACCTCACGCTGATCGAAAGTGGACTGTCGAACACAGCTGTGAGCCGGGCCCGAGCCGTTGGAATGTGGCAGTTCATGGCAGCCACCGGCCGCGGGTACGGCCTGCAGATCGACGCCTGGATGGATGAGCGCCGCGACCCCTTCAAGGCGACCGACGCTGCAGTGGCGCACCTCGATGATCTGGTTCAGCGTCTGGGCAGCGTGTACCTGGCCGCGGCCGCCTACAACGCCGGGGCAGGGCGGATTGAGCGTGAGATTCGCCGGTTGCCCGGTGAGCCTGACACGGTGGACGACAACACCTTCTTCCAGATTGCCGATCGCCGGAACCTGCGCCGCGAAACCCGCGATTACGTACCGAAACTGATCGCCGCCGCGCTGATCGCCAAACAACCTGCGCGATACGGCTTCACGGATATCCAGCGCCTCCCCCCGCTGGTCTTCGATGAGGTCTCGGTACCCGACGCCACCGGGCTGGATGTGCTCGCGCGGCTGGCGGATACCTCAGTGGCGGCCATGCTCGAGCTCAATCCGCAATTCGTGCGCGGAATCACCCCGCCCCAGCGGGCGGTGATCGTGCGCGTGCCTCGGGGCAAGGGAGCGCG
>DASTDR010000491.1:0-2013 GCA_035710265.1 Gemmatimonadales bacterium
ACGAGCGCCTCGACACCGCCGCTCCGAATTCGGGGATGGGACGCTTGGACTCCCGGTCGGCGACGAGCTCGACCCCTAGCATCAAGCCGCGGCCCCGGATGTCGCCGATACACTCGTGCCGCTTCTGGACCTCGCGCAGGCCTTGGAGGAAATAGCTCCCCATCTGGAAAGCGTGGTCGGCCAGCCGGTCCCTCAGGATCACATCGATGACCGTGGTCCCCACCGCAGCGGGAAGAGGATCCGAAACATGGGTGGTATAGAAGAGGAATCCGCGCTCGTGGCACCTCTGTTCGATGGCCGGGCGCGTGATCGTCGCCGCGAGCGGGAGCCCCGCCCCCAGCGTCTTGGAAAGCGTGAGGACATCGGGGACGACGTTGTGATGCTCGAAAGCGAACATCTTTCCCGTGCGGCCCATCCCCGTCTGGGCCTCGTCGGCGATCAGGAGCATTCCCCGCTCTTCGCACTTGCTCTTCAGCTTCTTCAGGTAGCCGGGCGGAAGCTCGATCATCCCGCCGGACGAGAGAATCGGCTCCACGATCACCGCCGCAAAGGCACCGACGCTCTGCCGGTCGAGCACCGAAAACCAGGTATCCAGCATCTGGAGCTCGTAGTCGTCGCCGGCGCCTTCAGGCCTGCGGTACGGATTCGGAGTCGGAAGCGCCATAACGCCGGGCATCCCCGGGCCGTAGCCCTTCCGGCTGGCGGAGAAGGTGGTGGCGGCGGCGGCGCCGGTCATCCCGTGCCACCCGGCGTCGAACGCGAGAATCTCGAAGCCCCCGGTGTACATCTTGGCGAGCCGGAGCGCCGCCTCGTTCGACTCCGCGCCCGTCGTGAGGAGGAGCACCTTGCTCAGGGAATCGGGCAGAAGTCCCGCGAGCTTCTCCGCGAGCTCCACCACCGGCTTCGACAGCATTCCGGAAAAAAGGTGAATCAGGGACTCGCTCTGACGCGATATGCACTCGACCACGGCAGGGTGCGAGTGTCCGAGGATTCCGCTCATCTGCCCCGAGGTGAAGTCGAGGACCCGCCGACCATCGTCCATCTCGACATAGGCGCCGGCGGCCCGGGCAACGAGGCCGGGCATGAAGCTTCCGCCGTAACGAATGAGGTTTCTCGTTCTCGGATCCTGGGTCGGCATGGAGATCTCCTGCGCCACGCGTCGGTGGACCGTGCGGATCCTGCTCCTCCGTCGATGGGAATTTCAAGCCCGTCATGGAGATGCCCCGTGGAAGCGCCGGAATCCCCTGATGACCCCGACGAGAGGCCCTAGCGAATGTCGGAGCGAAGCCGCTCCCTTGTTGAGCGAGGAGGCCCTTTGCTTCGTGCGTTTCGTAGTTCGATCGGTACCCGGGCCGCGCGATGCAGAGATTCTTGCTCGGCGAAAAGGATTCGGTGATCGCCGTAGCTACGCGCGTCGGACGGAGACCGCGGTGTCGTGAAACACCGCCCCGCCCTTCGGCCAGCCAGGCTCGGCGCTGGTGAGCGCGTTGATCCCGATGCCGCCGTCAAAGCGGGCGTTCGGCCAGATGCCCTCCACCACCACCACGCCGCGCTGCTGGCCGGGCTGAGCCTTGGCGTGCACGAGCACCTCGCCGCGGGCATTGGCGAGAGCCACGAGATCGCCGTCCGCCACCCCCAGCGCCGCGCAGTCGTCCGGGTGCAGGAGGGCGGTGGGCCGGCGTTCGCGCGCGATGGAGGACGGCGTCTCCGAGAACGTGGAGTTGAGGAACCCGCGCGCGGGGGCGGCGACCAGCCGGAAGGGATAGTCCGCGCTGGCGCGGTCGATCACGTCGAAGTGGTCGGGGAGAACGGGCATTTCCTCCCAGCGGCCGCCGAAGCGTTTCCAGTCGCCCTTGAAGTGAAAGCGCCCGTCCGCGGTGGGGAAGCCGTCCAGGAAATGCGCGGTCTGGAACGGGAGCGCGCAGTCCTGGCCACCGCTCTGCCAGTTGGTCTCCGCGTCCCACATGCCGGATTTCCGGAGCGTCCAGTCCATGATTTCCCAGGCGCTCATGG
>DASTDR010000492.1:0-4635 GCA_035710265.1 Gemmatimonadales bacterium
GAAACCGGGGCCGGGCCAACTACTCTCCGTTTGATCCATCTGCTCAAGCATCGGAGTCTCTCCTATGCTGGTTGATCGAGGGCGGCTGGGTGGCCTATAGCTTACCGCGGGATTTGCACCTCGCAAGTGACAGCCGCGACCGCGTCTTAGGAGGATTGTGTCCCGGCGCACTGTGACAAGTTGGCTTGACAACGACATTTAGCCGGACACACATTCGGCGAGCCATGAGCAGACGGGGAATCCTCGCGGCCCTGGCGCTCGCGCTTCCCGCCGGCGCAGCCGCGCAAAACGTCGCTGAGGTCCAAGTCGCCCCGCCGTCGGTCAACATCCGCGTCGGGGAACGTACGGGCCTGCTCGCGACCGCGTTCGACCGGATCGGAAACGTGATTCCCACGGTCCGAATCATCTGGTCGTCGAACAACGTCAACATCGCCAAAGTCGACAACAACGGCACCGTGACCGGTGTGTCCAGCGGCGTGGCCATTATCGAAGCCCGGATCGGCCAGCGGCGTGGGCAGGCCGCCATTCAGGTGACCGGCGGAGCCGGTGCGGCACCACCCGCCCCCCCGCCGGGGGCATCGGTGCCCCCGGCCGCACCCCCTCCGGCAGTGGCCATGTCCGCCGCCACGGGAATCGACCCGCACGCCGGCCAGCCTGCCGGGACGGGGCCGGCTGCGGCCCTGCGGCTCGAGCCGGGCATGGTGTACCTCCTGCCGTCCGAGAATACGCGCGTCTCCCCGCGGGCCCTCCGTGATGATGGATCGCCGGCCGCGCCAGTCCAGGTGACGTGGACGTCGCTGCGGACCGACGTCGCGAGCGTCGACCAGAACGGCAACGTCGTTGCCCTCGCCCCGGGCCAGGGGACGATCCAGGCGACGGCGGCAGGTGGACTTACGGCGACGGCCCCGGTCGTGGTACAGCAAGCCGACTTCTCGGTCCGCGAAGGGACGCAGCTCTCATTGTCCCCGGGTCAGGTGGACACGCTCCACGTGATCGTTGCGACGCAGAACGGCAGGACGGTAAACCCGCTGACGCTGCAATGGGGCTCGACTGATCAGAGCGTCGCCCGGGTAAGCCTCGCGGGCGTGGTCACAGCCGTCGGTCCCGGCAAAGCGACGCTGGTCGTGTCCGGTCTGTTGCAGAACAAGAACGTCGAAGTCTCAGTACACCAGGTGGTCGACAAGCTGTCGGTGCGGCCGCGACTCGCGGTCGAAGTGCAGGTGCCGATGACTGCCACGGCCAAGTTCGAGGCGCAGGCGCTCACGGCGGCAAACGTCCCAGTGCCCGAGGCACCATTGCGCTGGAGCGTGGCCGACACGTCGATCGCAAGTTTCAATCCCGTCACCGGAATCCTGACGGGCCGTGCCGTCGGCAAAACGCAGCTCACGGTGCGCGGTCCCGGCTCGGGGTTGGCGCTGAGCTGGAACGTCGCCGTGATCGCGGGAACGCCCCGGTTCACGCAACCGCGCGTGGGCATCGGGCTGAACCAGCGTCACACGCTGCGCGCGAACTACACCGACAGCGCCGGCACTATCCTCGGCCCGGCGGGCAATCTCACCTGGACGAGCGATAATCCGCAGGTCGCCACCGTCGGCGAAGACGGGACGGTTCTGGGTGTGGGCTACGGGCGCGCGCGCGTGTCGGCGGTCGCCCCGGGCGGCAATCGCGCCGTCGCCGATGTCTATGTGGTCGGGGAAATCGTCGTCGCCAGCTCGCGCGCGGGTCCGGGCAAATTCCAGCTGTACTCCGCCGAGCGCTCGAACCTGGCGCAGTTCACCAGGCTCTCGTCCGATACGGGATCGGCCAGCGATCCGGCGTTTTCGCCTGACGGCTCCCGCATCGCATTCGTCTCGCAGCGCGACGGGGGGGGCAACGCCGAGATCTACGTGATGAACGCGGACGGAACGGGGATCACGCGCGTCACGAACGACCCACTGACCGATGGCCGCCCCGTCTTTACGCCCGACGGGCAAGCGATCGTCTTTCATTCTTCCAGGACCGCGGGGAAGCAGCAGATCTGGTCGGTCAGCGCCGACGGCACGGGCGCGGGCCTCACGCAGCTCACGCGCGATTCGGCGAACGCGTGGCCGACCGTCTCGCCCGATGGGCAGACGATCGCCTACATCTCGACACGCAACAAGGTCGCCGACATCTGGCTCATGGGAAAAGACGGATCCAACCCGCGCCAGTTCACCCGCTCGCAGCAGCAGCGCGTATCCGAGCCCCGCTTCCTGCGCGACGGGTCGCTGGCGTATCTGGTCGAGCGCCGGGAAGGAAACCGCACGGTCCAGCAGGTGATGCGCGCTGATCTCGCGACCGGCACCCTGACGGCGCTCACGGGAATCGACCTGGCGATTTCCTCATACGCGGTGTCGCCCGCGGGCGATGTCGTGGCGCTGGTGGTGAACGCCGACCCGCAGAATCGCCGCAATCCCGTATTCAAGGTGTACATTCAGCCCGTCAGCTCCGGGACACCGGTGCCGCTGCCCACCACCGGTCCGGAGCAAATGATCACGCCCGCGTTCCGTCCGTAGATTAAGGCGCCCTCCATGCGCGCCTGCGTTCTCACCGCCAGCGGCGGTCTCGACAAGCTCCAGATCACTGACGTTCCAGACGCGCCGCCGCCCGGTCCGGGCGAGGTCCGCATCGCGCTGCGCGCGGCCGCCCTCAATCACCTCGATCTGTTCGTCGCCGCGGGACTGCCCGGCACCGCCGACCGGTATCCCTGGATCGTGGGAGCCGATGGCGCGGGCACGATCGAATCGGTGGGTCCCGGGGTGACGTCGGTGCACAGCGACGATCGCGTCATGCTCAACCCGGGGATCTCCGACTATAGCTGCGAGTTTTGCCGCGCCGGAGAGCATTCGCTCTGCGTCAACTACCGGCTGCTTGGCGAGCATCTGCCGGGGACGCTGGCGGAGCTGGTGACCGTGCCGGCGCACAACGTGGCGCGCGTGCCGAATCTTGCTCCCGGTCTGACCTGGGGAGAGGCAGCGGCGTTCTCGCTCGTCACGCTGACAGCGTGGCGCATGGTCGTCACCCGCGCGGGCCTGCGCGCGGGCGAAACGGTGCTCGTTTGGGGCATCGGCGGCGGCGTGTCCCTCAGTGCGCTTCGGATCGCCAAGCTGTTCGGCGCGCGCGTCATCGTGACATCGTCGGACGATGCCAAGCTCGCCGCCGCCACGCAGCTCGGCGCCGACGTCGCGCTGAATCACAAAACCCAGAAGGTCGCCCAGGAGGTACGCGCACTCACGAACAAGCGCGGCGTGGACGTCGTGATCGAGAATGTCGGAGCGGCCACCTGGGATGATTCGCTCCGCTGCCTCCGGCGCGGCGGCCGGCTCGTGACCTGCGGCGCCACCTCGGGGCCGGAGGTCGTTCTCGATATCCGGCGGCTGTTCTGGCATCACTGGAGCATCCTGGGTTCGACGATGGGAAATGCCGCGGAATACGCCGAAATCGTGAAACGGCTCGGCCAGGGTGAGCTGCGGCCGATCGTGGATCGCGTGTTCCCGCTGGCACGCGCGCGCGACGCGTACGAGCGCCTTCAGAAGGGCGAGCAGCTCGGGAAGGTTGTGGTCGAGATCTAGAGCTGGGGCTGGATGTACAGATCGATCGCGAGCCACAGCAGCTTCGCCATCGGGAAGAACGCGAGTGGCGCTATGACGGCCAGCGCGACGCCACCGTAGACGATGAAATTCCAGGGCGGTGCAGGCCAGGTCGCCAGCACCAGCGTCACAACCAGCAGCGCCAGCAGCGATTCCATCACGGCGAAGTTCAGAACCATGGCCCCGAGGTAGTGGCCGTCACCCTCCTCGGCGCGCTCGAGCGCCTGCCCGCAGTTGGCGCACGCGGGCCGCGGTTTGAGCCAGTGCACGAACAGCCACTTGGTCCCGCAATTGGGGCAGCGTAACGTCAGTGCCCGTGCGAGCATGGGGACGAGTTTTTGGCGCGTGTTTTCCGTTGCTTTTCCCTATCTAAGTATTTAATTTTTACCAACTTAGCCGACTCTCCCGAGTCCCGAAACCCTGGCCCCTAGCCCCTAATAAATGACCGGTCCTAACGTCCGCGAACGCATTCTCCCGCGCCTCATCGAAGACGAGCTGAAGGAGTCGTTCCTCGACTACTCGATGAGCGTCATCGTGTCGCGCGCGCTGCCCGATGTGCGCGACGGCCTGAAGCCGGTCCACCGCCGCATCCTGTACGCGATGCACGAGCTCGGCCTGGTGCCGGGCCGGCCCTACAAGAAGGCCGCCACGGTCGTCGGCGACGTGCTGGGCAAATACCATCCGCACGGCGACATCGCCGTCTACGACTCCCTGGTGCGCATGGTGCAGGATTTCTCCCTGCGCTACCCGCTGATCGACGGGCAAGGGAATTTCGGCTCGGTCGACGGCGACTCGGCGGCCGCCTACCGCTACACCGAGGCCCGGCTGACCCGCGTCGCGATGACGATGCTGGAGGACATCGACAAGAACACCGTCGCCTTCGTCCCCAACTTCGACGACCGCCTGCAGGAACCCACCGTCCTGCCGGGCCGGCTGCCCAACCTGCTCGTCAACGGATCGGCGGGGATCGCGGTCGGGATGACGACCAACATTCCGCCGCACAACCTGAGTGAAGTCGTGCAGGCGG
>DASTDR010000493.1:0-12573 GCA_035710265.1 Gemmatimonadales bacterium
GCGTCATCGAGCGCTCGGGGATTGGATTCCCTCTCTTGATTGAGGGCGTCAAGCAGAAGGAAGGCGCGTGGTTTCGTTACGTGTCGCCTGACTACTTCGAGTCGCTGCGAATCCCGGTACGCGCCGGCCGCGAGTTCACCTCCGCCGACCGCGGCGAGCAGCCGCGGACGGTCATCGTGAATGAAGCCTTCGCTCGCGAGCACTTCGGCCGGCCGGACGTCGTTGGCCGTCGCCTGACGTTCCAATCGCTCACGGATCTGGAGATCGTCGGCGTCGTCGGCAACGTCCGCGTCTCCAGTGAGCAGGGCGTTCCTCCGCAGGCAGGCGAGGAGCTGGCACAACTCTACTTCCCCAATCACACACTGCAGGGCGTCCGCCCCGTCGGCCTCGTCCGAACGTCCGGCGATCCTTGGGCCATCGCGCAGGGGGTGCGGTCGGCGCTGACGGCGATTGACCCCAATCTGGTGGTGTTCGACGTGCAACCCCTCACCGACCGCGTGGCACGGTCGACGGTCACCTCGCGCTTTTATGCCATGGTCTCGAACGGGTTTGCGTGGCTCGCCATCCTGCTTGCCGCCATCGGCCAGTACGGCTTGCTCGCGTTTTCAGTCGGCATCCGGACGCGCGAGTTCGGGATTCTTTCGGCGCTCGGCGCCGCTCCGAGGGCGATTCTGTCGGGCGTGATGCGCGAAGGGTTGGCGGTCACAGCAGTCGGCATCGCGCTCGGTCTCGGCGCGGCCTTCTACGCGTCGCGCTTGCTCAAGGCGATGCTGTTCGGCATCACGCCGCTCGATCCGGCCACGTTCGGCGTCGTAACGATGACGTTCGCCGCGGTCGGCGCGGTGGCATGCTACCTGCCGGCGTTGCGGGCCACGCGCGTCGATCCCGTCGTCGCGCTACGCGCCGAGTGATAGCCTTTTTGACCCCGCGACCACACAATTCCGCCGAATCCTCATCGCCGACGACCATCGCGACGTGCTGGAAGCGCTGCGGCTCCTCGCCAAGGGTGAGGGTGGAGGACAAACCGTGGAAGCTGCGTGAGTTCAATCAGTTACAGGGCACGGCGCCCGAGAATCTCGACCAACGGGCGTGGCATAACTACCAGTAGCGATGACTCCATCAACGATTTCGTATCGGGTCGCCACCAGTGCTGATGTGCCCGCGATGGAGGCGTGTCACGTCACGAAGGACGGCGTGATTCCCTATGACAGCCGGATGGCAGCCTACCTAAACGGCTACCACCATCCGCAAAAGGCATTGCCCCCGCGCATCAGCTACCTCGCGGTGGCTGAGGGCGCTGTGATCGGTTACATCGCCGGACACTTAACCACGCGCAATGCGTGCGCGGCTGAGGTTCAGTACCTGTTTGTGTCGCCAGGCCACCGCCGGAACGGGATCGGCACGGCGTTACTAAAGCGTCTGGCCGCATGGTTCTTGGAAAACGGGGCCCACCGTGTCTGTGTCCCTGTCGCTGGTGACAGCTTTCCCGAAACTAAGCCCTTCTACGAGCATGCTGGAGCGGCCCCACTTGTGAAGAATTGGCACGGATGGAACGACATCGCTGTCGTGGTTGCAGGCAGCCGCGTTTAGCGTGGGTGTGCGAAAGGCCCAATTACGACGGGCGTTCCCCTTTCCGCATATCCACCAATTCGAAACCGAGCATTGACCTGCCCACGCCGCCGGAATCACTGGAAGACTCGCTAGCCGCCCGTCGCGAAGCATTGATTACGGATCCGGGCGATCCGATCAGGTCGTGATGGCCTGTCGCCGTCAGGACCGCGTCACGGTTGTTCGCGAGCCACTGGTCGAACGACTGGAGCTGCGGGTTCAGTGTGCGCGTTTCGTCCAGACTGCGACGGCTGAGCATCGCGTTCGCGAAGTCGCGATCCACCTGGAACATGTTTCCCATTTCATCAGCGCCCGAGGAGCCGAGGCCGCGGTAGGCGTCGGCGTCAACCGCGTTGTACCTGACCGGCCCGATGCCGAGGTCTCGAGCTTGCGGCTCATCTCGTCGATCGTCAGCGCCTCGCCGAGGATGCCGACCGTCTTGCCGATGTACTGCGGGCCGGCCTTGAAGATCCCGTAGGCGGTACGGCCGATGTCCTCGACGGCGATGCCGGCGAGCTTCTGGTCGCCCATCGGGAGCGCCCAGGTGTAAACGCCGTCGGGCCCCTGCTTCGGCGCCAGGCCGAACATGAACAGGTTGTCCCAGTAGAACGACGTCACGAGGAACGTGGTCGGCACGCCCGCAAAGAACGCGTTGGCTTCCGCCTTGGCGTCAAAGTGCGGCACCCGATACTTCTCCTGCAGCATCGGCATGCGTGTATCGTCGGGTGCCATGAACTGGCGCGTGTCCTCGAGTGTCGACCAGATCACGTGCTTCACGCCAGCCGCCTTCGCAGCTTCGGCGATGTTCCTCGCCTGCGCCTTCTCCTTGTCTGCCGAGAAGTGCTCCCAGAAATTCGTCACGCCGTAGAGGCCATGGGCGCCGGCGAACGCCTTTTTCAGACTCACCAAATCGTCGATGTCAGCCCTGACAACTTCCGCGCCTGCCGCGGCGAGGACCAGCGCCTGGTCCTTGCCTGGATCGCGCGTAATCGCACGGCAGGCGAAGCCGCCCGATTGATCGGCGAGGATCGCGCGGCAGAGTCCGCCGCCCTGCGCACCGGTCGAGCCGACGACGGCGATGATTCTCTTGTCTGCCACTTATCTACTCTTTGGATCGGCCAGATGCTGATGCAGGAACATCACAATACGCGGCCAGAGATCCGCGGCGGCAGCGGCGTTGCCTCGCGCGTTGCCGCCGTATTCCAACGCCATCGGCACTAGCGCATGACGCGCCGACGTGCTCGTCGTCGGCAGATTCGGAGGCAGGCATCCAAAGTGTCCGGCGCCTGGATACCGGCGGTGCTCGAATGGATACGCAAACGCCGCGGCTTTGAGGCGTTCTTCGGCGACGGCCGTCAGCTCTGTGCTGCCCCACATCTGGTCGTCCTCGCCCGACATCATCAAGATGGCTCCGCGTGTGCGTTCGACCGGGATCGCCACGTCGGCGATGCGTGCGCCGGCAGACTTGACGGCGCGAAGAATCCCGGCCCTGGCCGCGAAGGGCTTGCCGCTGGCCATCACATCTTGCACTTCTTTCATCGACACGGGATCCCATGGCGGGGGCAGCAATGGCAATGGCGTGCCGCCGAGCGTCCAGGCGGACTTGCCCATGGCCGAGAAATCCGCGCCGGCGATGCCTCCCCCGGTCATGCCGCTCGCAACGAGCGCCACGACGGCGGCGACTTCTGGAAACGATGCGCCCACGACTAGCGCCGCTTCGCCCCCGCGCGAGAATCCCAGCACCCCGACCCGCGCATCACCGACTTCGGGCCGCGTCCCCAGCCATCGGACCGCTTCCGCGAAATACTCAAGGGGAAGTTCGATGAGGTCCTTCGGCAAATCGTCGTACGCGAAGTACGCGAGGGCGAATGCCGCGATGCCGTGCGCGGCCAGGAGTGCGGCAACGAATTCGTAGAGATTGCCGCCATCCGATCCGCCGAGCACGACGACGCCAGGCGCGTTAATCGCGCCCTTCACCGCGAACAGCGCGCCCCGAATCCGGCCCTCGTGCACAGCGGTCCTGACGACGTTCGCGGCGAGCAGCCGGCGGTGGAATGTCGTGCTCACGGCCTCACGGCCGTCGACATTCACGGTCGCGGTGTACGCGAGCGGCTGCAACCGGGAGAGGGTATCGATCATGGTCACGATATCTGAGCCCGCGTCGAAGCGTGCCGACCAGAACAGACCAGCGGGCTCAATCCCCTCATAATCGCCGGCGATCGCTGGATGTTCTGCGACATCCACGACACCTCGGTCGTTGGCCACGAATTCGGCACTCGATTCGGCGTTCAACGAGTCGTTGCGGAGTCGAACCCGAACACGCGACCCCGGGTTCACATCCGAGACCTCGATGGCCACCGGCTGATCGAGCGACGCGTCTTGTGGCCTTATCGCGAGTCTCGGCATACGCCCTCCTCTCCACGCATCCAACCCTGTGCCAGGAACGCGCGCGCAATGCTGCGCAGAGCGTACGGGCAGAGCCAACGGCCATAGCTGGCCTCGGGCGCACCGAACACGACCGCGGTCGCGTCCCACCCATGCGCCGCGAGGAATGCCTCAGGGTCGTTGATGCCGAATCGCCAGGGCGCACGGCCGAGTTGCTTCAGCTTGTTCAAGTAGGGCGCCATCATCGCCGAGGCCAGCAGACCGGCACTGGTGACATCGAATCCGATCCAGCTGCCGGCGCAGGCGAGACCCCTCAACGCCGTGACGATCTGTGTGACGACGGGTTCGTCGAGATACAGGAACACGGATTCGGCCAGGATGGCCGCCTTCCGGCCCGGATCGAATCCGGCCTTGCGTAGGGCCGAGCCCCACGACCGCGTGAGGTCGGTCCGGACGATTCGGCGCTCACACGCGGGTCGCGCCTGCAGGCGTCGAAGGACCGTCTCCTTGCGATCGAACACCTCGTCGCGATCCAGTTCGAAGAACACGATGCCACGCGGCCACTCGAGGCGGAAGGCCCGCGTGTCCATGCCGGCACCAAGCATGACGACCTGTGTGATCGACGGATCCTGCACGACCCGCCGCAGCGCATCGTCGAAGAACCTCGTCGTGATCGACAGATAGGGCTCCGGAGAGACGTCGGTCCACGGCGCGATCGTCGATCGCACGGTCCGCATCGCGGACCAGCCATCATCGCCCGCCAGCTCACGAGCGAACGGATCGCAGAAAAGAGGGTTCGGCAGCTTCGTCTCGAGGGCACGGTTCGCCGCTGCCACCAGCGACGTCGCGCCGAGCGACGTTAACGTGGCGTGCGCGTGAATATGAGCTTTCAGACAGGCCCACGTCGCGAACCCGTATTCACGCGCAATCACCAACTGTGTGTCATGCAGCGACAGCGACTGGACACGATCATGTCGCGCGCTTCGCGCGCGCGGGGCGAAGGCGGCGTGCGCCGCGGCGATTCGCTTCCTCGCCTCGGCGTCGTTTGCGCGGGCGCCCCGCAACAGCGCGCGAGCGCGCTTACGTTGCTGTTCGAAATTGACTGGTGGCTGCGGCGGCGCCGACGCGAGCGGCGAAGTGCGAGAGGGCAAGCGACCTCCTTCTACACGCCTGGTGTCCGCTGACAGGCTAGAAAGAGGCTGTTGTCAGAACGACTTGCACGACCAAGTGGGCGAAGCCCTTTCCGCGGACGGGACGCACCCTGGAAGTGCGTAACGTCTAGCATAGCGTGGCATTCTTGAGAACGTCAAGTCGTCGCCGCCAGATCGTACAGCCCAATCGGGCTGCCACTGGAACGGTCGCGTGACGGCTCGTCAAGGCACGCGACGGTACAGGTGCTCGAGCACGTCGTGCGTGGCTCGATGCCCGATCGTCTCGGCTCGCCTTCTCAGGTGGCATCAGGCCTAGTCGCTCTCGCTCAGCGGGCATACAAGGTTTCGCGCCAGATCGTAAAATTGCCCTTGTTGGTTGAAGATGCCAGGCCATCGACTCGCGACGCTGCCGCAGTAAAAGTGAATTCCAGCTGCTCGTCGGATGAAATCATCGCCTCGTAGTGACACTGATCGCCAAGGCAATACCCCACACCTTCGACCGTCCCCTTCTCGCTCGCAATCGACACGCGAATCCGGTTCCGCGTCGTTGGCGTGACGATTACAGTGGTGGTCTCCTCGTAGGGCGGTGAGCCGTCCGGCTTCATGAACAGGCGCCTGACCGCGTGGCGCGTTGCGCCATCACCATTGCCAGAAACGTTGTAGCTGACCGTGTACTCACCCTCGGCCTGCTGATTGATCCAACGGCCAGTCCCCTCGAAGCGTCCATTCGTGAATGGCAATTCAGTCACGGATGCCACCGCCCCGACGGGAAGGCCTTGGAGTTGCGAGCGACACGAACAACTGGCTGCATCATTGACGTCACCAGATCCTTTGTAGCGAGCCACTGCTGGATATGGGCAGATTGGCGTCAGCCGTTTGTGACCGATGGCGAACATGCCGCTGACTGCGCCCGGCGCTGACTCGTGGCCGTTGTCGATCCCGGAGTACGTCGTTTCGGGTCGCAAGCGTGCCGTGGTAACCGTCGTCGAGGGCAGCCTGAGAGACGTGAGGGATTCGCACGACGGTTGCGCCAGGGCTGGTTGGGACACAGTCAGGCCGAGGAGCATCGCCAGCGGTACGACATAGCGACCGTCGAACGCGGTCCTCCACGTCTCGAGCCTGAAATGCACATCGAACCAGTCTGCTAAAAGAGCACTCTCGGTTTCCCAGCCTGTCTTGCGCATAGACGACCTCGCAGGCGCCTGACGGAGCGCTTCCTTCGGTCGATTGGACGCCGCTTGAATGCCACGGTGCATTTGATTTGTTTTGTAAGATAGAATAAATCAGGCTGCAGATCAACGGGATAGCGTTGTCTCAACTTGTTCTAGTATGTAGAACAAATGCTCAGAGGCGATCTGCACGCTCGTGAACCTGTCCTCATCGGCTGAAAGGGCGGTACTTTCACCACGGGCTGCTGGTGACCCGCTCTGAACCACGCCCAGCCAGTGGCGCGAACTGACCTGGGTTCTCGCGTATCAGTGAACGGCGTCCGCCAAGGTGGAGGTGCCTTGATGTTAGGTCTAACGACACTCCTCATCGCTGCGACGGTTGTGGCCCAGGGCGCCACCGAAAGAGATCGCGCTATCGAGGCACGCGACAGGCTGGCAGCCGCGGAGGATGCTCACGACGAGGCGGCCTTGCGACGTCTGCTCGACACGGCGTTTGTCGCGACAGCAGGCGGCGCAGTTGTTGACAAAGAGGCGTACATCCGCGCGGTTCTGAGTGAACGCACGACGCAAACCATTGTCCACGACCTCGTTCGGATTGCCGGTGACACCGCAATCGTTCTCGACCGCGTGACGGTACGGCGTCGGGTCGACGGCAAAGACACCACGACAACCTACAGATGCACTGTCACGCTGATCAAGCGACGCGGCGAGTGGAAAGCGCTTGCTGGACAGTGCGGCCTATTCACGCCGGAGAAATGAATGCGTGTCGAGTCTGCGCAATCCATCGTGCATGCCTCCGAGCGGTTTAGGGAGTTCGACATTTCGCGACGAGAATTCTGCCGCTAATGACGGCCGTCCCAAGCGATGGGGTCGTCTGACGACTATGAGGCAACGAATCATTGCGGTCTGTGACTGAGATCGTGACCATCAGGCCGGCGCGACCGGCCGATGCGGTGGTAGCAAGCGCGCTTGCCAATGCTGCCAAGGCCAAGTGAACGAGTCATCGACTTGCCGTCCCGCGTGCGAACACATCCATTCCGTCTCCGAACATTCGACGAGACCACGTCAGCCAGCCGATCGGGTAACCTGTTGCCGGCGGAGGTCTTCATAGATCCCGGTGTGCTGGCGCGCTGATTGAAGCCGGTGCTACGTGAGGGTCGGGGATCTGTGCGGAATGGTCACCCGGCGAAGGTGAGCAAATGGCAGGTATGGGAAATGAGATCTGGCAGGCCGCGGGCAGACTGCTGCGGACTCCGGTGTTCACACTCGCCGGCGCGCTGACGCTCGCGCTCGCTATCGGGGCCAACGCGACGATCTTCGCGGTCGTGCAGCGCGTGGTGTTGAATCCGCTTCCGTATCCCGAGTCCGACCAGTTGGTCCGGCTCGAGCACGGCAGCCCGCGCATCAACGTGCTGTCGGGCATCGGCATGACGACAGGTCTCTACTACCAGTACCAGCGGGCGCGCACTCTCGAGCGCGTTGCCATCTACCGCGCGGGCGAGTCGACGATGGTCGGCACGGGCGAGCCGGAACGGATCCAGGTGGCGCGGACGACACCGACGCTGGCGCCGGTGCTGCGGGTGCCGCCTGCGCTGGGCCGCTGGTTCACGGAAGAAGAAGGCAGCCCGGGCGCTCCGTTGGTGGCCATCCTCTCGCACGGGCTCTGGACCCGGCGATTTGGCGGCAGCGTCGGAGTGCTCGGCGCATCCATCACGCTCGACGGCGTGCCCGCGACGGTCATCGGCATCATGCCGGCGTCGTTCGCGTTTCCCGAGCCGCGTACGGACGCGTGGCTCCCCGCACCGATCTCGCGTGCAACTGGCTTCGGGCTTCCCTTCGGCTACGTCGGTGTGGGACGGTTGCGTCCCGGGGCGACGGTCGCCGATGCGCGCGCCGAGTTGAACACGCTGATTGCCGACCTACCGCACGCGTATCCAGGGGACCGTGGCGTCCTGGGGAACATCGCCGGCAATGGCGCCCTACATTCGACCGCGATCACGCTGAAGGAAGCGACGGTGGGAGACGTCTCTCGCGCGCTCTGGATTCTGCTCGCCGCGGTGGGACTCGTGCTGCTCGTGGCCTGTGCCAACGTCGCAAACCTGTTCCTCGTCCGCTCCGAGGCGCGGCAGCGCGAGGTTGCCGTGCGCCGCGCGCTCGGCGCAGGCAGTGGCGGCATTGCCCGTTTCTTTCTCAGCGAAAGTGTCCTGCTGTCGGCCGCCGGTGGCGTCATCGGCCTGGCCCTCGCCTCGAGTGCCGTGGGTCTGCTGGTCACGTGGGGACCCGCGACCCTGCCGCGTCTGGAGGAGATCCGCATCGACATGGTGGCGATCGTCTTCACGTTCGCGCTGAGCCTGCTGGCGGCACTGGCGTTCGGGTCGATCCCGTTGTTGCGCGGCGCACCGCTGGCTGCTTCGCTGCACGAGTTGGGGCGCGGCAACACTGCCAGCCGTGGCCGCCACCGCACGCGTCAGTTCTTGATGGGAGGCCAGATTGCGCTCGCGCTCGTGCTTCTGGTTGCCTCGGGCCTGATGGTTCGCAGCTTCAAGAACCTGCGCGCGTTCGATCCCGGCTTCGACGCCACGTCGGCGCTCACGTTCCGGATTGGATTGCCCGATCGCGCCTACCCGACCAGGGCTGCGGCTGCCACAGCGCACTACGCGATCCTCGATCGGCTCTCTGCCATTCCGGGTGTCACCGCCGTCTCTGCCTCGACGGGGCTCCCGCTGGCCGACGCGTGTTTCGGCAACACGATCCTCGTGCAGGGGCGCGACATCTCCGACGGCAGACCGCTCCCACTCGCCAGACTGTGCGCGGTGTCCGGCGGATACGTCGAGGCGATGGGTGTGCGCTTGCTCCGCGGCCGCGGCATCGATCGCGACGATGTCGAGCGGAGTCAACCCAACGTCGTCGTCAATCAGGCATTCGTGGACACCGTCTTCCCGATCGGGGATCCCATCGGCCAACGCATCCGATCGAACGCGCCGCCCCGCACGACGCCTCGTCCGGAAGGCACTGGCGGCTCGGCGTGGGATGGCGGTGCGCCGCCATGGCTGACGATTGTGGGGATCGTGTCGAATACACCGTTCACTGCGCTCGCCGAGCGCAATGCCACCCCGATGGTGTACATGCCGATGTCCATCGCCGGTGGGCCGGACATTCCGGCGATCGCGATGCTCGGGCCTCCGATCACCGTTATGAGCTATGTCGTTCGGTCAGCGACATCGCCGTCGGCGCTATTGCCCGCCGTGCGCGGCGCGATCAACGGTGTCGACCTCACGCTGGCGGTCTCGCAGGTGAGCACACTGGAGGACATGCTCGATCGAGCCTCGGCGCAGATGGCGTTCACGATGGTTCTGCTAACCATTGCCGCCGGCGTCGCGCTGCTGCTCGGCCTGATTGGCACTTACGGCGTCATCTCCTACATCGTGAGTCAGCGCGCCGGCGAGATTGGCGTGCGTATCGCGCTTGGCGCGCAGCCTGGGAACGTTGCGGGCTTGATCCTCCGGCAGGGCGGCACCGTCGCGTTCGCCGGCATCGCGGTCGGCTTCGGTACCGCGTTCGCCGGCAGCCGGCTGGTCGAGTCGCTCCTCTATGACGTGAGCCCGCGCGATCCGGCGATCTTCGCGGGCACCACCCTGATGCTCCTGGGCGTGGCCCTGCTCGCATGCTGGTTGCCTGCGCGCCGCGCCGCCCGCATCAATCCAGTCGCGGCGTTGCGTGCTGGTTAAGTGCTGCAGCGACTAGAGAGATTCGCGTGCCGGAGTCGAAGCCGGCGTGCCGCTCAGGCGCGCGCGTTGCAGTGCCGTACTGCGCCCAGTGCCTAGCCGGTCTGTTTTCTCCATGAGACAGCAAGCGCAAACCGCTCTAGCTTGTGCCGCCTGCCGCCATTGAGCCGTTTTGCCGCTTTGGCAGTCAGGCTCCAATTCGAAATGCGAGACTCCGGACGCGCCAGCGAGCAAAGCTGAACCCAACGTTGTCGCGCTCTTCCGGTGGCGGCTAGCGCAGCCAGACGATGACAGCAGCCGTGAGTGCGGCCAGCACCATTCCAACGACGACACCTGCGGCAGACCGCTTGGTCAGCACGTCATGCGTCCATTGATAGAGGGACGCGACGGCGCTCCCGATCATGACGAGCGCCAGTAGGTCCCAGGCAGCTTCGTTCGCCGCGTAACTTCGGTACGCGACGATCAAGAGCAGCCCATAGGCAAACACGTGAAAGGCCCATCGGTAGCTCACGTTCTCGACTGCGAGGGTTCGTTCATCCCGGTGCACGGTGGATGAGGTCATACGGGTTCTCCGTCGAGGAAGAAGAGTTCGTCGACACGCTTGCCCAATCTATTCGCGAGCTGGAACGCCAGCAGCGCGGACGGCGAGTACAAACCGGTTTCAATCGAGCTGATCGTCTGCCTGGTCACACCGACCAGACGGGCCAGCTGGTCCTGCGAAAGGCTTCGTTCTGCGCGGGCGACCTTGAGGCGGTTCGCGAGCTTACTGGCCACGGCTCGAAGAGTACTGTTAATCCAGTCACTATGTCAAGTATAGCAGACCATATGACTGGTAAACATGTCAACCAAGGCTCAGACTGCCGGAGGCTCGGCCGCATCCATACTGGCACAGCAACGACGGTGTTCCTGAGTTCAAGCACCGAGACGATCATCACGGGCTGATAGAGGCGCGCCCGCAAAGACGGCCATCGGTTCGACCGGATTTCGGCTCCGAAAAGCGTGTGAATGTGAAAATGACGCAGGAGGAGAGGATGTCCCTCCGGCTGTTGAAATTCAGTGGAGGCTCGGTTGACGACTACGCGATCTGTCGCTCCTCCTGAGCCACGCCCAGCCCGAGCTGTCGATCGCGTGCTCCGCAGCGCGGCGACCCGGCCAGTCCCACAGCCGGGGCCTCCGGTTGGTTACTTGATCCGTCGCGCGCGATCCTGCCGGCCGCCCTGGTGCCAGCAGCGCAATAGGCTGCTCGTTGTTGGGCCGCAGCCAGAGCTGTCCGCCTTCGAGGGTCACGTCGAGGGGCGGCCCCCCTCGGCCGCCAGCGGGGGCTGATCATCCCGCTCGCTGTTCTGTTGTGGGCCCTTGCGGTTCTCGTCGTGATGTTCGTGGTCGCCAAGGTGAAGTCATTCGCTCCCGAACGCAGAATGGGCCGCTCATCGAGCCCGTTTGACCACAAGCCGAATGTGGCCCCGGTCGGATTCATGTAGGACTTGAGCTGTTCGATGCCGTCCTTCCGGTTCGGCTTCTTTGTCTCGACGATAATCCACGGCTGCATCAACGCCGGGTCTGAATAGACGACGATATCAGCGGGCTTATCGTGAACGGTGCTGCCCATGGTGATGGGAACTTCAACCTTCACCTGCGCGGACGGGTAAGCCAGTCCGTCGATGATCCGGTTGATTTCGCGCTGGCGGACGACCTCTTCGGGCTTGAAGTGAAGCAGCTTGTTGCGGATGCGGCAGTGGACGAAGTACTTGCCGCCCTTCTCCACAAGCGGGACACCGGTCGGTACAGGGGGCGCGCCATTCGGAACGAGAAACGCTTCGTTTGTTCCATCGGGGTTCTCGATGTCGTATGTGACACTTTTGGAATAGGCATCGAGCAAGCGCGCAACACGTTCGTCCCTCAAGCAGTCATGGAAGAGTGCTACAGTCCGTTGATTGCGCTTTTCAACGCGACGACAGGGCACGTCGATCGCAGGCGGCTTCTTGATAATGGAAACGAGATCCGACCAATCTTGTGCACATGCGGCTTCACGGCCAGGATCTTGTACAGAGTTTCTTGGAAGGCGTCGTTGGCGCCGTCGATGAGGTTACCCGTATCGACGCTCTTCTTCCACCGGAGGCTCTCTCATACTTCGTGGACCCTACAGGTTTCGGAGCGCGGATTATTGGCTGGCTCGAACATGGTCGTACGGGAACATTGCTGCTCAGAGCCATTGCTCTTGCTACCGTCGACATCGTAGCCACATCTGATCTTGCGACTGAGAAGTCGCTGGGCGCCTAACACCGGCTGCACCCGGCGGCGCCAGGATCCCGAAATGCAGTTGCGAGAACTGCGCGACTACTGCTCGCGACGACGATCGAGGATGGTCTTGGCGAGCGATCGCCCGAGAGCTGCAGGTCGGGGTCGCAACCGCGCGAGCGGCCCTAGCGCGTTCGAAAAACCATCTCGAATCAGACCTCGCCGGAGGCCTGTAAATAGGGGTTCAAAGCGACCGCCGTCCGCTGTTCGGAAAACTAGTGATTTCCGAAGGTCGTC
>DASTDR010000494.1:0-2449 GCA_035710265.1 Gemmatimonadales bacterium
CTGCTGCTCTGTGGACACCCTTCCGGTATCGACGCCGCAACGCGCCCACTTGACCCGCCGGGGCGGGTCAAGGGCGGGTCAGCGGCGGCGCAGCTCGGCGCGCAGCGTGCGGTACGACGCCCGCGGCTTGCCGGAGGCCGAGAAGAACGCCGAATCCCAGCGATTCGTGCGGTGGTGGCGCCACTGGTAGAAGTACAGCCGCCGGATGCGCTTGTTCGCGCGCGTGATGGCGAACAGGTTGCGCGTGGCCTGGACCTGGGCCGCCTCGCCGCCGCGAAGGCGGATGCCGCCGGTCTCGGTCAGCCACAGCGGCCCGCGGACCATGCGCAGGAACAGCCGCGTGGACCCGATGCTGCGGTGCGCGTCGCGGTAGTTGTGCAGGCCCCACACCTTCGGCTTGCGCACGTGGCGCTTGTAGACCGACAGCCACGACGCCATGTTGGGATTGTCGTTGATGTCGGCGCCGACGATCGTGCAGCGCGGGCACTCGGCGCGCAGCGCGTTGTGGTACTTGGCGGCCAGGGCCGGCTTGCGAGCGAACGGCTGGGCGGGGACGTTGGGCTCGTTCCAAGCGGAGAACTCGGTCACGTCCGGGTAGCGCTCGCGCAGCAGCTTGAAGCTCTTCACGTACGACTTCAGCGTCGGCACCTTGTACTTGCCGCTGCGCCGCCAGTTGCGGTTGAAGACGAGCAGCGGGCGGAGCTTGGCGGCGCGCACATTGGCGATCCACTGGTCCGCCTCGTGGATCATCCACGGCTCCTTGTACCAGTCCCACGCGATCACATAGCGCGCGGTGTCGAGCTTGAGCGCGCGGAGCTTCTTGTCTTTATACGACTTGGGCTGCTGGTCGCCGACTCCGACGAGGACCTTCGCGGACGCGGCGGACGGGGCGATCAGGCAGATGAGGAGCAGACTGAGGAGAGCAACGACTGGACGCATGTATGAGGTATCGGCTGTTCTGTTCAAGGGGTTGAGGCATGACCGGAGAGCCCGCCCCCGGACTCGAACCGGGACTTTCCGAATTACAAGTTCGGGGCTCTACCAATTGAGCTAGGCGGGCACGACGCAGGGCGGCGAGCCGAGCACGAAGCATATGAACACGCTCAGCTGGACTTGGTTTCGGAGCTCGACGGGTTCGGCACCCGGTACCAGCGCTTGATGCGACGGTGGTCGATCTCGAACGCGGTCGACGCGAGCTCGCCGATGCCGACGCAGCGCCCGCCTCCGGGGCGCTTGGTGAGCCGGAACGTCCCGACCACGAACGGACCCTGGCCGCGGGCCGTGCGCACCAGCTTCGCCCCGCACGGCAGGCCGGCGTTGAACTCGCGCACCGCCTGGCGGTTGGAGAGCGTGAGGATCGGCGTGCCGCTCGACACGAAGGCCGGGATGGCGAAGAACTCGGACGCCTTGTCGACCTTCCCGGCCCGCAGCGCGTCGGCCCAGCCCCGGATCACGCCGACCTCGCGTGCGGTCGGCTTGTCGGGCGTGCTCGCCTCCCGGACCACGGGATCGGCGCTCCCGGGCGTGCGCAGGTCGAAGCGATCGGCGTCGCTCGTCCCGCAACCGGCCATCCCGACCGTGACCACGATCCAGGCGAGCCGGCGCATGGACCGGATCATGGCAGGCCGTCAGCGGTCCAGCGGGCGGCCGATCGCCAGCGGCGGGATCGAGCGCCCGACCACGCCGGCCACTGCGATCAGGGTGATCACGTACGGCAGCGCCTGGAACAGCGTGGCTGCCGACTCCGAGAACACGTCGAGCCGCTGGGCGAGCGAGCTGAAGAAGCCGAACAACAGCGCGAAGACGAGCACGCCGCCCGGCATCCACCGCCCGCAGATGAGCACGGCGAGGGCGATGAAGCCCCGGCCGTCCGTCATGTTCTCCCCGAACGAGCCGATGAAGCCGATCGACAGGTAGGCGCCGCCGATGGCGGCCAGCACGCCGGAGATGACCACGGCGGCGTAGCGCACCCGCACGGGCGAGACGCCGGCCGTCTGCGCGGCCAGCGGGTTCTCGCCAACAGAGCGCAAGCGCAGCCCGATCGGCGTGCGGAACACGACCACCCAGGTCAGCAGCGCGGTCAGCAGGCCGAGCCAGATCAGGATGTTCATCCGCCCGATGACGTCGCCGACGAACGGAATGTCGTCGAGCAGCGGGACGGTCACGTCGGGCGCGCGCGGGATCTCGTCGGGCGTGCCCTGGGTGCCGTAGATGCTCACGTACGCGAAGCCGGTGATGCCGAGCGCGAGGAAGTTCATCGAGAACCCCGACACGATCTGATCGGCGCGGAGGCTGACCGAGAAGAGGGCATGGATGAGCGCCAACAGCCCGCCCGAGGCCATGCCGATGAGGAGTCCGACCACCCACGAGCCCGTCACCTCGGCACCCCAGATCCCCCAGAACGCTCCCATCAGCATCATGCCCTCGAGGCCGATGTTGATGACCCCGC
>DASTDR010000495.1:0-15104 GCA_035710265.1 Gemmatimonadales bacterium
GCTGGTCGGAAGAGCTGTTCGGCCGGCTGAACCGGCGGCTCGATGCCGATCCGGTCTTGCGGCTCACTGATTCGTTCGCCGAAGACCACGTGTGGCGTGAAGGGCTCGACGTCGCGCTCGACAATCTGCTGATCGCCTTCAGCAAGCTGCGCGACGGCGTGGAGACGATCGCGGACCGGCTCTCGATCGACGATCCCGCCGAGATGCGCACGCGACTCATCGGCGAGTTGCGCGGCGTTGTACGGCGACTCGACACCGCCGCCGAAGGGTTGAAAGCCACGCTTCAGCCGGTGGGCTATCGCCCATCCGCGAGTCCCGCGGTGCGCTGGATGGAACGGCGCGGGCGCCGCACCCCGAATCTCACGCTCGCCGCCGTGCCGCTCGACATGGCACCGATTCTCAAGGAAGCGCTGTTCGATCGCGTCGAGACGGTCATCCTGACGAGCGCCACGCTCGCGGCGGGTGGCGAATTCACGTTCCTCGAGGAGCGGCTCGGCCTCGCGCTGCCGCCCTCCCGCGTTACAGTGCGCGAGGTACTGCCGTCCCCGTTCGATTTCGGCGCGCAGTGCGTGTTCGGGATTCCGACCGACGTTCCCGAGCCGCGCGATGACGAGTCGGGACATACGGCAGCCGTCGCGCGCGTGCTGCTCGAGCTGGCGCATGCGTCTGATGGCGGCATCTTCGGACTATTCACCAGCCACGTCGCGCTGCGCCGCACCGCTGATGCGATCCGGGGCCAGGTGGGCGGGCGCTGGCCGCTCCTCGTGCAGGGGGAAGGACAGCGCGATCAGCTGCTGCGGCGCTTCCGCGAGGCCGGCTCCGCGATCCTGCTCGGCACCGATTCGTTTTGGGAAGGTGTGGACGTGCCGGGCCGCGCGCTCCGCGTGCTGATTCTCGCGAAGCTGCCGTTCAAAGTGCCGACGGAGCCGCTGACCGCCGCGCGGCTCGAGCGTCTCACGCAGGCGGGCGTGGATGGCTTCACCAACTATCTCGTGCCGCTCGCTGCACTCAAGTTGAAACAGGGGTTTGGACGGTTGATCCGGACCAAATCGGACGTGGGCGCGGTGGTGTTATTGGATCGGCGAGTCGTTACGAAGCGCTATGGGGCGATGATGCTGGAAGGCTTACCGCCGGCATCGAAAGCCATTGGGAATTGGTCAGATATCAGGCGTGAGCTGGAAGAGTTCTTCGCGATGCATAGCATTGGAGCCCCGGCCCCGAGCTAGATTCCGGGCATGTACTGGATCGTGTGGTCATTCGACGTGAAGCCCGAGCAGGTGAAGGCGTTCGAGCGCGTGTACGGCGCCGAGGGCGAGTGGGCCAAGCTGTTCCAGCGCGCTCCGGGGTTCGAAGGAATGGAGCTGCGGCGCGAGTCAGATCGCGCGGGACACTATCTCACCATCGATCGCTGGCTGACGCGCGCCGATTACGAACGGTTCAAGGACACGTTCCGTCAGGAGTACGAGCTGCTCGACGCGAAGTGCGGCCGCATGACCGACGCCGAGAAGAAGATCGGAGACTTTGAGACAACCCGTGAGCCCTAGCAAGCGCGTCGCCCGACTGCCCACCTACCCGATGGCTGAGCTGCCCGCGATCAAGCGGCGGCTCATCCAGCAGGGTGTGGATGTCATCGACGTCGGGGCGGGGGACGCAGACTTCCCGCCGCCCGAGGTGGCGGTGCAGGCGCTCACGCGCGCGCTGCAGGATCCGGCGATGAGCCGCTACGCGTTCCAGCTCGGGCTCCCGGCGTTTCGCGAATCGGCCGCGGGCTACATGCAGCGGCGCTTCGGTCTGACGATCGATCCCTTCAAGGAGCTGCACCCGCTGCTCGGCTCCAAGGAAGGGATCGCGCATTTGGCGACGGCGCTGCTCGATCCGGACGACGTCGCGATTGTTCCCGTTCCAGGCTACGCGGTCTACCATGGCGGGACGGTGCTGGCCGACGGCGCGCCGTATCTGTACGACCTCACGCCGCGCACCGACTTCCTGCTCGAGCTCGATGAGATTCCCTCGGACGTGCTGAAGCGCGCCAAGCTCGTCTACATGAACTATCCGAACAATCCGACTGCTGCCGTTGCGCCGCGCGAGTACCTGGAGCGCACAATCGCGGCCTGCCGCAAGCACGACATCGTGCTGGCCTACGACAATCCGTACTGCGAGATCACGTTCGACGGCTACATCGCGCCGTCGATCTTCGAGATTCCGGGCGCGATGGATGTCGCGGTCGAGTTCCATTCGCTGTCCAAGAGCTTCTGCATGACGGGCTGGCGGCTGGGCTGGGCCGTGGGCCGGCCCGATCGAATCGCGGCGCTGGCGCGGGTAAAGAACTACGTTGATACGGGTGCATTCCTGGCCGTGCAGGCGGCCGGGGCCGAGGTGCTGAAGCAGGCGGAGCCGATCGCTGCGGGATACGCGGCGCAGTTCAAGGAGCGGCGCGATGCGATTCTGCCCGCACTGCGCGCTACCGGCTTCGAGGTCGACGCGCCGCGTGCGACGATGTACGTCTGGATTCCGCTCCCCGAGGGCCTGCCCTCGGCGGCGTTCCAGCAGCGCGCGCTCGAGGATGTGGGCGTGGTGACGCTGCCCGGGAGCGCATTCGGGGCGAGTGCCGACGGGTTTTTCCGGATCGCGCTCACCGTCCCGACGCCGCGGCTGATCGAGGCGACGGAGCGTTTGGGAAAGGTGCTGGCCACTGTTTGAGCGTCTGGTAGATCGCCATCCTGTCGGGAGCTCGTGGCTCCTCGCCGCGGTCCTTCATATCGCGGTGGCGGTCATGTTTTTTACGGTTCCATTGCAGGCGCCGTGGCGCACATCCACGGCTCGAGCGGACGAAGAGGCAGCCGGCGACACGCTGATGTTCGTGCTCGGAGTCCCCGAGCTGCGCGCCCGGGGCCCCGCGATTCCGGCGAACCGGCCCGACAGCACGCAACGTTCCGCGGTGCCGCCCGCGTCCGCCGGCGCCGCGGCTGCGGGAGCCGCCGCAGCCCGGCCGCCCGCCGATGAACCCTCGCGGACGCCGAGCCAGCCGGTCGCCGCGGTCCCGCCGCCCCTTCCGGCTCCAGTGACCCCGCCGGCGATCGCCGCAGTGCCCGCGGCGCGCGATACCGGCACGACGATGCCGGCCTACGATCCCAATGCGCGCGAGCTAGCGCCCGCGCCGCAGGTCGGTGATGGAAGGTTGTGGGTGAGCCCGCGGCCCGGACTACCGATGGCGGTGGCGGAGGCGCTGTATGGCGACACGGCCGGACGGAACCAGACGGCGATCGCGCGGCTCAAGGCCATGGTCGATTCACTGAATCAGGTGCTCGATCAGATTCAGCGTGAGAACCGGCGTCCTGCGTGGGTCGTCGGCGGCACGGCGGACAAGCCGGCCTGGGGTCTGGACTCGCAATACATTCACATTGCAGGGATCAAGATTCCCACGCCGGCGCTGGCGTTGCTCGGTCAATTCCTGCCGCAGGGGAATTACGATGAAGGCCTGCGCGCGCGGCAGATGCAGTACATGCGTGAGGATATCATGCAGGCCGCGGCGCGGGCGCAGTCGTTCCAGCAGTTCCGGAGCTACGTCCGCGAGCTGCGCGAGCGCAAGCAGGCCGAGCGCGACGCCGACGAGCGGCGCCGGGCTCAGGATACGGTGAAAGCTGTACCGTAACGCGCTGTACGCGCTCAAAATCGCGCTGCTCGCGAGCGTGTATGTCGCGGTGGCGCGGCTTGGGCTTCAGCTCGATCCGGTCAGCCGGTTTGCCACGTTCGTCTGGCCCCCCACGGGACTGTCGCTCGCTGCGCTGCTGCTGTTCGGCTCCAGGCTGTGGCCTGGCGTGGCGCTCGGCGCGGTGGTTGCGAACGTCCTCACCGGTGCTCCCCTGCTCGTGGCAGGAGGGATCGCCGTCGGCAATACGCTCGAAGCCCTGATCGGGGCGTCCGCGCTGAGCCGCATTCCCCGCTTCCGGCGGGGCCTGGACCGGGTGGTCGATGTTCTTGCGCTCATCGGCGTAGCGCTGGCGAGTTCGCTCGTAAGTGCGACGATCGGTGTTGCCCGCCTATCGCTTGGTGGTGTGCTTGCCGCGGGGCAGGGGGCTGCGACCTGGATGGCGTGGTGGCAGGGCGACGTCCTGGGTGATCTCGTGGTCGCACCGTTTCTGTTGACGTGGGTGAGCGCCCCGTGGTATCGGCTTACGACTCGGCGCGCCGCTGAAGCGGTGGCCCTCGGCGTTGCGATCCTGGGCGCAAGCTGGTTCTTGCTGAGCGGAAGCGCCGTTCCGGCCACCGGCCTGTCAGCCTTTCGCCAGCCCACGACGCTCCTGCCATTGCTGATCTGGGCCGGTTTGCGGTTCGGGACGCAAGGTGCATCTGCCGCAACCCTGCTGGTCTCTGCCGTGGCGATCTGGAGCACGGCGCTCGGCCACGGCCCGTTCATTCGCCCGGAGCTGCATGACAGCTTGGCTGTGTTGCAGGCCTTCATGAGCGTCGTCGCCGTCACGTTCCTGGTGATGGGCGCGGTCACCGCCGAGCGCCGGCGCGCGGACCGGGAGCGAACCGAGCTATACCATCGCGAGCGACTTGTGCGGGCGTATGCTGAGGAGATGCGTCAGCGTCATGGCTAGAATAGCGCGGGTGTGTTATTGGACGACGATCTTTGCGGTCATGAATGAATGCGGGGCGCAGTGATACGGGAATGCACCGCCGGCCGCGAAGGTATGAGAGAAGCGGTCTCCCGGGCTTAGGTCCGGCGAGCTCCACGCGGCCCCGGAGGGGTCCGCCGTCGTCGTGTGCGGCTCGGTGCCGGCGGGCTCGCAATTGACCCACGTCACGGTCGCGCCCACGGGAACGACGATCGAATCCGGATGGAAGCCGAAATTCTCAATGGCGACCACGTAGTGACCCGAATCGATAACCGACACGGGAACGTTGCATTCCGCGAGCGGATTTCCGGACGGCCCGGCGCCGCGCTCGGAAATGCATGCGATCGCGATCGCGCAGCCGATCGCCGGTACGACTGCGAGCCGGGCCCTCATGGCTGCCTCACGACGATGACGGCTTTCATGAACGGATGCGGCGTGCAGTGGACGGCATATTCGCCCGGCTGCGTGAACGTGCGACTGAAGGTCTTGGTGGGGTCGATGTTGCCGGAATCAAACGATCCGTCGTCAGCGGTTACCGTATGGATCAACGGATCGGCGTTGGTCCAGGTGATGGTGGTTCCGGCCGCGACCTCGATGCGATTGGGCAGGAATGCCACACCTTTCATTTCAACCGCCGCCCCTTCGCCGCCCCTCGCCGCCGCCGTATCTGCCGCCGCAGCACCTGCCGCCGCTGCACCAGCCGCCGCCTTTTTGCCGCCGAAGTACCTCGACAGCGTAAACGGAATCGTGAACTCAAATCCGCCCCTCACCCGATCGAGCCCGCGGGAGACGCCCTGGAGCGTTCCGGTATTCGTGTTCGTGACCTGCAATGACAGCGAGTGCGGGGTGTAGGGAATCTCGATCTGCAGCCCCGCGCCCCAGGCGATTTCTTCGCCGGCGCGCTTGTCGAGCAGGCTCGCCACGTCGCCGGCGAGCGCGAACCACCGATTGAGCCGCAGGACCGCGCCGCCGCCGAGCGCATAGCGCGTCGTGTCGCTGTTGTAGCCGTTCGTCAGCACTCGGCCCACCGCCATCAGCCGTGCGCGCCCGAAGGTTCGCGCGGCGGTCAGTTCCCCATCGAAGCTCTCGGCGGCCTGGTTGTAGCCGCCTTGGAGCGCCACGACGCCGCGCCCGTAGCGCGCAAAGAGCTCCCATTCATTCGGGAAGGCGGCGGCGACATCGGATGAGGTGGCGTAGTTGAAACCGAGGAGCAGCGGGGCGGCGAGTTTGTAGCTGAGCAAAAACGTGGGGGAATTCGTGACCTTGCGGGTCGGCGCATCGCCGACTCCGAATCGGTGCACGAAGTTGAACTGCAGCGTGCCGCTCGGGCCGAGCCAGCCCCCCGAGAGATTGGGTGGCCGCTCGAGCACGGATTGGCACGACGCTATATCGGGAGCTCGAGCAACGGCGAGCAGGGCGCAGGTGACGGACACTGCGATCCAACGATGCAGGCGCAAGCGAGCCTCCTCATGCGAGAGACGCGGCCTCGAGACGGCGCAGCGCCGCCTCTTTGCCCACCACGAGCAGCAATTCGTTCACCGGCTCTGATACGGTGCCTCCGGTCAACGCGATGCGAATCGGCTGAAAAATCTTTCCTGCTGCGACGCTACGCTCCTCAGCCAGGTTACGCAACGCCTGCTCCAACCCTGCGTGGCTCCACTCTGCATTCTTCAGCGTCACCACGCACGCAGCCAGAGCAGAGCGGTACCCTTGAGGATCTTTCGCGATTTCCTTCTGCGCTTTGTCGTCGAGCGTGACGAACCGCTCGTCCATGCGCACCGCGACTTGCCGAGCCACATCGAGAATCGTTCGCGAGCGGGTCTTCACCGCCGCGACGGCACTGAGGATGGCGGTGTTGTTGCCATTGAGACCCAACTTTGCCAGCTCCGGCTGCACGAGCGGATAGAGCTCATCCGCTGATTTCGCGGAGAGGTACTGGCCGTTCATCCACTCGAGCTTCGTCGTGTCGAAGACGGCCGGTTTCTTGAGAATCCCCTCGAGCGCGAAGAGGTTCCGCAGCTCTTCCTTGCTCATGATCTCGCGATCGCCGCCCGGGCTCCATCCAAGAAGCGCTAAGAAATTTCTCATCGCTTCTGGGAGAATGCCTAGGTGCTGGTAGTCGCCGACCGCCGTCGCGCCGTGTCGTTTGGAGAGTTTTTTTCCGTCGGGCCCGTGGATCATGGGCACGTGCCCAAAAACCGGGGTCATCTGACCAAGCGCCCGGTAGACCGCGAGCTGCTTGGGAGTATTCGAGATGTGATCGTCGCCGCGCAGGACATGCGTGATCTGCATATCGATGTCGTCGACGACGACGGCAAAGTTGTAGAGCGGGGAGCGATCGGCCCGCAGAATCACAAAATCGCGAATATCCTCACCTTTGAAGCTGATTTTACCGTGCACCGCATCGTCCCACGCCAGCTCACCGGGGGGCACGCGCAGTCGGATCGCGCCCTCCTCCATGTAGGCATTGCCCTGCTTGAGCAGCTGGTCGGCGACTTGCTGATGGCGCGCCAGGCGCGCGCCCTGGAAGATCGGCGCTTCGTCCCAGTCGAGGCCGAGCCAGGTCAGACCGTCGAGGATGACCTGGGTGTGCTCGTCGGTGGAGCGCGCCTTGTCGGTGTCTTCGATGCGCAGGAGGAACTGGCCGCCTTCTTTGCGGGCGAACAGCCAGTTGAAGAGGGCTGTGCGAGCCCCGCCGACGTGGAGATAGCCGGTGGGTGAGGGAGCGAAGCGAACGCGTATGGTCATCGGTTATCGGTCGTCGGTCATCGGTCGATCAACCGAGTCACCGAGAACCGATGACTGATGACCGATAACGTCGTTCACGGAGAGGGGGGGATTCGAACCCCCGATAAGGTTTTAAGGCCCTATAACGGTTTAGCAAACCGCCGCCTTCAGCCACTCGGCCACCTCTCCCGGGCTTGAATTATCCCTTGGGCTCATTCGGCGAGCAAGTGTCTAATCTGGTCTCCCCGTTTGATTGGGGGCTTAGCGCCGCAGTGCCTGGATCGAGTCGGCCGCGGGCGAGCGATAGACCAGGGCGCCCGCTGCCGTCTTGATCTCGAGCGCGTCGCCCCCGCGTTCACGGTACCCAACCGTGCGCGGCAACGCGGTTCCGTACGTGGGCGTCGGGCCTGCCTCGACGATCGGCATCCGGATGATCCACTTGCGCACCATCCAGGCGCCCGTCGGCACCCGCATGAACTCGACACGCCCCCCGGCGTTCGGAGCGCTCACGTTCTGCGGGATGCGGACGTATTTGAATTCGAGATGGCGCAGTTCTCCCGAGCGAGGATCGATCCACAGCGTCCCCGCGATATCGGGTAGCTTGCGGCTGCGCGCCGGCTGGAACGCGAGACCGAGCAGCCCTTCGGTGTCGCCCTTGCCGATCCTGGTCTCGAAGCAATGCGTCCGCAAAAATGCATCGCTGAGCAGTACGTCGGCATCCGGCTCTCGATAGGTCCAGCCGTCCTCATCGACCAGCACGAACCCTTCGCGCTCAAGCTGCTCGGCCGGCACACTGCGGAACGGCACTTCGAAGAATCCGGCAGTCGTCCAGGTGGTATCCAGCCCGTGCCGGAGGGTTTGGGAAAACGTGTCGCGCTCGAATTCCCGGACCTGATACCAGTACCCCGGCGCGCGTGCGGTCCACGCGACGGCCGCGAGCGCTTCCTTGATCTCCTCCCACAGCGCAGCCATGGACGCGCCGGCTGCGACGTTGCATTGCCGCTCGCCGGCGACCACGATCTCCACGAGCGCAACCGGAATCGGGCCGATCACGGCATTGAACGACGCGGTTTCCCCAACGCGGAGCGCGAGTGGTTCAGATACGTAGGGGCGGGAGCCGATTCGTTTGGAGCGGATGCGGTAGGACCCGGCGCTGGACGCGGTGAGTACGAATTGTCCCGCGGCATCTGTAATCGCGCGGGCCCGCTCCGTCCCGTTGTCATCGACCAATGTGACGAATGCGCCGCTCAACGCGCTGCCACTGAGACTGTCAGTCAAGTGACCGCGCACGACCTGGGCGTGGATGCTGCGCTCGCCGGCGCCGAGTATGAAAATCGAAAATGCGAGAGCGGCTACACGATTCACACCCTACCCCTAGTCCCTCGTCCCTCGCCCCTAGTGATGCTCCCACCAGCGAAACCGCTGGGGCTCCAGCTTGGCGAGCCGGTACAGATTGCGGGCGAACCGCCCGACGAACAGCACCACCATCCCCGCGAGCACGGCGCCCAAGGTCCAGTTTGCGACCAGGTTGATCGGGACGGGCAGGGGAGAGGGCCAGCCGGCGGTGATCACCGCGAGCGTGTTCAGCAGGATGAGAATCAGCCGCACCTCCGTCGGCCCGATGCGGCCGTAGGAGATCTTGAACACACCGAACACGGTCGATTCGAGATAGACGTTGATCGACATCGCGAGATACACGATCACGATGCCGAGGGCGAGCGCCAGGTACACGTACGGCGAGAGTCCGAGCCCCAGGCCGATGACCGCGGTCGAGTACGCGTCGACCACGTGGTCGAGGTAGTAGCCGTACTTGGGCCGCTGCGTGCCGCGCACGCGCGCGAGCGTACCATCCAGGCTGTCCCCCAGCCAGTTCACCACGAGCATCGCGCTCGCCACCCAGAGCCAGGCGTGGCTCTGGTTCGTGAGCGCGTACGCCACGCCCGTCCCCGTGGCGCCGAGCACACCGAGCGCGGTGAGATGGTTGGAGCGGATGGCGCGGGGGATCCGCGCCGCGAGCCACTGGAGTACAGGGCGCTCCAGGTTCGCGAGCAGGAATGTCAATTCCCGCTTGCCGCCCCCACGCGCCGCCTCCGTCGATGGATTGGTCATCACGGAGGGCACAGGATTCGAACCTGTAAGGGCTTGCGCCCGCCGGTTTTCAAGACCGGTGCCTTAGCCATTCGGCCAGCCCTCCCGAACAGGCACTAACCTAGTGGCACTAACCTAGTGATAGTGCTGCGCGTACCACAGATGGCACCACTTGCGGGTTTTTCGTTGTTCGGTATATGTTCGGGTCCTGCTGTTCACACGAAAACGAGACCACCGATGTCGAATTCCCGCGGTTTCTTTCGACGTACTAACGGAAGCAGTTGGAACAAGGGTGGCGTAGCACCCGTTACGTTCTGGGCTCTTCACCCGATTCACTTTCCCGGAAAGACTCTGCGCATATGAAGCTCTCCGACATCTCGATCAAGCGGCCGGTGCTGGCCAGCATGATGAGCGCGGCGCTCGTCCTGTTCGGCGTCATCGGATATCGCCTCCTCTCGGTCCGCGAGTTTCCGGACATCGACCCGCCGGTCATCTCGGTCAGCACGGTGCTGCTGGGCGCGAACCCGCGTGTCGTGGAATCGGCGGTGACCGACATCCTGGAGGAGGAGCTGTCGACGATTCCGGGGCTGCGCACCCTGACCAGCTCGAGCGCGGAGCAGGTCTCGAATATCACGCTCGAGTTCTACCTGAACCGCAAGGTCGAAGACGCCGCCCAGGACGTGCGCGATAAAGTCTCGCGCGCCCGCGGCCGTCTGCCCGAAGACATCCTCGAGCCGGTGGTCGCGAAGCAGGAGGCCGACGCGTCTCCGTTCTTCTGGCTCGCGTTGCGCGCGCAGAACTATGACCTGCTGCAGCTGTCGGACATCGGCGACCGCATCGTCAAGACGCGGCTCCAGAGCCTTCCGGGCGTCGGCCAGGCGCTGATCTTCGGCGAGCGCCGGTATTCGATGCGCGTCTGGCTCTCGGCGAACGAGATGTCGGCCCGCCGAATCACGGTGCAGGACGTCGAAAGCGCGATCCGCGCTCGCAACGTCGAAATTCCCGCGGGACGCATCGAGTCGGTGCGCCGCGAGTTCACGATTCGCTCCCTGGGCGAGCTCAAGACGCCCGCCGAGTTCGCCGATATGACGGTCGCCAACCAGGACGGGCGGCTGGTCAAGCTGCGCGACATTGCGCGGGTCGAGCTGGGTGCCGAGGACGAGCGCTCCGTGCTGCGCTATAAGGGCGTGCCCTCGGTCGCGGTCGGCGTCGTGCGCCAGTCCAAGGCCAACCTGATCGAAGTGGCGGACAACATCCGCGGCGCCCTGCCGGGCATTCAGGCCGCGCTGCCGCCGGGCGTCGACTTGATCACGGCCTTCGATCAGTCGGTGTTCGTCACGCGCTCGATCACCGAGGCGCAGGAGACGCTGGTCATCGCGGCGATTCTCGTGATCCTGATCATCTTCGTATTCCTGAGGAATATCCGCGCGACCATCATCCCCGGCATCGCGATCCCCGCGTCGATCGTGACGACGTTCGCGATCATGTACTTCCTCGGGTTCTCGATCAACAACCTGACGCTGCTCGCGCTGATTCTCGCGATCGGCATCGTGGTCGATGACGCGATCATCGTGCTCGAGAACGCCTACCGGCACCAGGAAGAACTCGGGAAGGACCCTGAAACGGCCGCGATCGACGGCACGCGCGAAATCGCGTTCGCGGTGATCGCGACCACCATCTCGCTGATCGCCGTGTTCACGCCGCTCGCGTTCCTGCAGGGAACGACGGGCCGGCTGTTCAATGAATTCGGCATTGCGGTCGCGGGCTCCGTGCTCATCTCGGGCTTCGTGGCGCTGACGCTGACGCCCATGCTGTCCGCGAAGATCCTGCGCGTCCCCAAGCAGCATGGGCGCCTGTTCAAGACGCTCGAGGCGGGCTTCAACGCCCTGTCTGCGACGTATGCGCGCCGGCTGCGCTGGGCTCTCCAGCACCGCGGTCTCGTGTGGATCGGCGCGCTCGGGACGATCGCGCTGGCGGTCGTACTCTACAAATGGGGCCTGAAAAAGGAATTCATCCCGGCCGAAGACCGCGGTTATTTCGTCACCGTTGCGATCGCGCCCGAAGGCGCGTCGCTCGAGTACACCAATGAGTACATGAAGCGCATCGAGGCCATCATCGGGAGGACGAAGGACGTCGAAGGCTACTTCAGCGTGATCGGATTCCGGGGCGTGAACTTCGGGATCATCTTCACGCGGCTCACCGACTGGGCCGAGCGCGACCGCGGTGTCCAGGCCATCATCAACGAAGTGCAGCCGCAGTTTTTCATGGTTCCTGGCGTGCTCGCGTTCGCCCAGAACCCGCCCGCGATCGGCGGCGGGTTCGGGGGGCAGGTGCAGTACATCGTCCAGAACCCCGATTTCGACAAATTGGTCGCGGGGATGGCCGCGTTCCGGCAGGAGGCCATGCAGATCCCCGGACTGGTGAACGTCGACATCGATCTGAAAGTGAATAAGCCCGAGCTCACGGTGTCCTATGACCGCGACCGGGCCGAGGACCTGGGCGTGCCCGTGCGCGACGTCTCGGGCGCGCTGCAGACGATGCTGGGCGGCCGGCGCGTGAGCACGTTCACGCAGAACAACAAGCTGTACGACGTGATTCTGCGCCTCGACGCGAGCGAACGGGCCACACCGAGCGACATGCGCGCGATTTATCTGCGCGGCCAGACCGGCAATCTGGTGCAGCTCTCGGCGATTGCGACCGTCACGGAAGGGGTCGGGCCCCAGAGCCTGCTGCACTACAACCGCGTCCGCTCGTTCACGTTGTCGGGCAGCCTCGCGCCCGGCGCCGCGCTCGGCGATATCCGCGCCGGGCTCGATCGCGCGGCGGCAAAAGTGCTGCCCAGCGGGAGCACTACGGCGCTGGCCGGCGAGCTGCGCGAGCTGCAAGAGAGCGGTTCGTCGTTGATGTTCGTGTTCATCATCGCGCTCATCGTCGTGTTCATGGTGCTCGCATCGCAGTTCGAGTCGCTGCTGCATCCATTTACGGTGCTGCTCGCGGTGCCGCTCGCGGTCACGGGCGCCTTGCTGCTGCTGTTCATCGCCCGCCTCTTCGGCGTCAACGGCTCGACGATCAACCTGTACAGTCAGATCGGCGTCATTCTGCTGGTCGGGCTGGTGACCAAGAACTCGATTCTGCTCGTCGAGTACGCCAATCAGCTGCGAGAGCGCGGCATGGCGGCGTTCGATGCGATCGTCGAGTCGGGCCGGATCCGGCTGCGGCCGATTCTGATGACCTCGGTGTCGACGATCATGGGCGCGGTGCCGATCATGCTCGGGCTCGGCGCCGGCTCGCAGAGCCGCAAGCCGCTCGGCTACGCCATCGTGGGCGGGATCACCTTCTCGACGCTGCTGACGCTGTTCCTGGTCCCGGTGGCGTATCTGACCCTGCCGAGCGTCGTGGCGTGGAGTCGCAATCGGGTGGCGCGACTGTTCGGCCGCGATCAAGTGATTTACACGGAGGGCGACTGATGCTGGCGTTGTTGCTCGCGCTTCAGGCAGTCCCGGCCCAGAGCGATTCGCTCCCCCGCGTCACCCTGGTCGAGGCGCTGCAGCGCGCGGCTCGGCTCGACCCGAATTACGTGTCGGCGCTCGGGCAGATCGACAACGCGCAATGGGGGCGGCGCAACGCGTTCGCGGTGTTCATCCTGCCGTCGGTGACGATCGGCACGACGATGCAGCGCTCCGATCCGCCCAGCTTTCTGTTCACCGATTCGCTGGTCCGCACCAAGACGCTGTGGACCGCCAACCTGGTCGCGCGCTACGACGTGTTCACCGGCGGCCAGAAGATCGCCGAGCTGACGCGGTCGGCGGCGGCGCTGGAGGGGGCACGCGCGGACGAGCTGCGGCAGCGGTTCGCGACGGCGCAGCTGACCGAATCGGATTACTACGCCGTCCTGGCCGATGTCGAGCTGGATCGCGTCGCGCGCGAGCGGCTGCGGCGCGCGCAGGAGCAGCTGTCGGTCGCGCGCGCGCGCGTGTTGTCGGGCGCGGCCGTATCGACCGACTCGCTCAACCTGCGGCTCGAGCTGGCGCGCGCGCAGGTGGGTCAGATCCAGCAGCAATCGATCCTCCGCGTGTCGCGGCTCCAGCTGGGCCGGCGCGTGGGCACCGTAGGACCGGTCGATGCCGTCCCGCTCGACTCGGCTCCCGCGCCGGACCTGCCGATCGCGCTGGCGGACGCGATTTCCGAGGCCGCGCGGCAGGGCCCGGAGTACCGGGTCGCGGCGGCGAACGAGCGCGCCGCGAGCGCGGCGTACCGCGCCGAGCTGGGCAACTATCTGCCGCGCGCCACGCTCACGTTCACGTCGAATACGGTGGACCAGAAGTTCTACCCGCAGCTCTTCACGCAGCAGAGCCTCGTGCTCGGCATTTCGCTCCCGATCTGGAACAACGGGCAGCGCGAGCTGAATCTCTCGCGCGCGCGCGTGAACAAGGACGTCGCGCGGGCGACACGCGTAGACATGGACCGGGGAGTGCTGGCGGACGTGACTGCCGCCTACGACCAGTACGAAACCTCGCGCGCCAGCGCACGGGTCGCGCGCGATGCGGTCATCGTCGCGCGGGAAAACTTCCGCGTGCAGCAGACGCGCTATTCCGCCGGCGCGACCACGATCCTCGACTTGATTACGTCACAGGTCGCGCTGTCCGAAGCCGAGAGCGCGCGGGTCCAGGCCGAGTACGCCACCCGGCTCGCGCTCGCGGGGCTTGAAACTATCTTGGGCCGTCGACTCTTTTCTGACAAAGGAACACAGTGATGTCACCGCGCCTGTTGGTCCTCCTGGCCGTCCTCCTTGCGGCCTGTAACAAAGCCAAGTCCGCCGCGCCCGGCGGAGGCGGTGGTGGTCCGCCCCCGATGCCGGTCGAAATCGCGATCGCGCAGGCCGATACCGTCGTCGACGCGATTCAGGCCACCGGCCAGATCGAGTCAGTGCAATCGACCGAGCTGCGTCCGGAAGTGCAGGGACGCATCGCGAGCATTCTGGTGCGAGAGGGGCAGGCCGTGGCTGCCGGCACGGCGCTGTTCAAGGTCGACGACGCCGAGCTGAAGGCGCAGGTCGCCCAGGCCGACGCCGAGCGCCAGCTCGCACGGCAGGCGCTCGAGCGCACCAAGCAGCTGATCGCCCAAAACGCGTCCTCAGCAGCCGATCTCGAGCAGGCGGAAGCCAAGTCCCGCGGCGCGGACGCGAACTACGAGCTGCTCAAGACCCGGCTCGACCGGACCGTCGTGCGCGCGCCGTTCGGCGGCGTGGTGGGCCGCCGGCTCGTGAGCATCGGCACCTTCGTCAGCAACCAGACGCCGCTGATTTCGCTGCAATCGGTGAATCCGCAGCACGCGGTGTTCAACGTTCCGGAGCGCTATGCCGAGCGGCTGCGCCTGGGCCAGCTCGTAAGCTTCCAGGTTGCGTCGCTGCCGGGCCGGAATTTCTCGGGTGAGGTCGTGTTCGTGAACCCGGTGGTCGAGCTGCCGTCGCGCACAATCACGATCAAGGCGCGCGTCCCCAACCCGGAACGGCAGCTGCAGGCAGGCATGTTCATCGAGGCGCGGCTCGCGACGGAGATCCGGCCCAAGGCGGTCATCGTGCCGGAAGACGCGGTGCTGCCGCTGCAGGGGCAGACGTTCATCTGGGCGGTGAAGGAAGGCAAAGCCGACCGCCGCCCGGTGACATTG
>DASTDR010000496.1:0-12681 GCA_035710265.1 Gemmatimonadales bacterium
CCGCGGTCATCGAGCGATTCGGAAAATTCGGAGACGTGAAGCAGGTGGCCGCGCAGGGCGACACGCGCTCGACGGTGCGCCTGTCGAGCGGGCTGCAGGTGGACCTGCGCGTCGTGGAGCCCGCCTGTTTCGGCGCGGCGATGCAATACTTCACGGGCTCGCAGGCGCACAACATCGAGCTGCGCAAGATCGCCCAGGCGAAAAAGCTCAAGCTCAACGAATACGGCGTGCATCGCGGCACGAAGCGCATCTCGGGCCGCACCGAGCAGGACGTCTATCGCGCGTTAGGTCTCGACTGGATCCCCCCCGAAATGCGCGAGAACCGCGGCGAAATCGCGCTCGCCAAAGCGAGCGAGCTCCCCACGCTCGTCACGCTGGAACAGGTGCGCGGCGATCTGCAGATGCACACCGACGCAAGCGATGGCCGGGCGAGCTTGCGCGAAATGATCGAGGCCGCGCGCGCGCTCGCGTACGAGTACATCGCCATTACCGACCACTCCCCACGGACCTCGATGGCCGGGCAGACGCCGGAGGAGATCCGTGCGCAGTGGAAGGAGATCGACCGGCTCAACAAAGGCATGCGCGGGTTTCGAGTGTTGAAGAGCGTCGAGATGGACATCCTGGAGAGCGGCAAGCTCGACCTGCCCGACGATCTGCTCGCGGACGCGGATTACGTCGTCGCGACGATTCATTACGGACTGAAGCAAACGGAACGCCAACTCACCGACCGGCTGCTCGCCGCGATCGACAACCGCTGGGTCGACGCCATCGGCCATCCGACGGGCCGGAGATTGCCTGACCGCGCCTCGTATCCGCTCGATTTCGACGTCGTCGCCAAGGCCGCCGCGAATGCCAAGTGCCTGCTCGAGATCAACGGCAGCGAGCGCATGGACCTCCCGGATACGCTGGCCGCGGCCGCCAGGGCGCATGGCGCTCGCTTCGTCCTGTCGACCGACGCGCACAACACGCGTGAGCTGGGATTCATGAAGTTCGCGGTCGCGGGAGCGCGCCGGGCCTGGTTGACCGCGCCCGACATCCTCAACACGCGGCCGCTGCCGGAATTCCTGAAAGGGTTACGCCGAAGCCGGAATCGTTAACAGCTCGATCTGGGCGACCGGCTCAAAGCTGAACCGGTGATGGCGCGTGGGACCGAGGCGCTGGATGGCCTCGAGATGCTCGGCCGTGGCGTACCCCTTGTTCGTCTCCCAGCAGTACCCGGGGTGGCGCAGTGCAAGCCGGTCCATGAGGTAATCGCGGATCACTTTGGCAATGATCGAGGCGGCGGCGATCGAATGGCAGCGCGCGTCGCCATCAACGATCGCCTCGTGCTCGCAGCCGAGCTCGGGACAGGGCAGCCCGTCGATCAGGATGTGCGCGGGCACGAAGCCCAGCCGGCGCAGGGCCCGCTCCATCGCCAGAATCGAGGCGCGCCGGATGTTGAGCCGGTCGATCTCGCGCACGCTCGCGGCGCCCACGGCGGTGGCGAACGCGCGCTCGCGGATCTTGGCGGCGAACTTCACGCGCTGTTTTTCGCTGAGCACCTTCGAGTCGTCGAGGCCGCGGATCGGCTTCGCCCCCATCGGAAACACGACGGCCGCGGCCACCACTGGACCTGCCAGGGGGCCGCGGCCGACTTCATCGATTCCGGCGACGCTAATCCTGCCTTCACTCCATAACGCCGCCTCGCGTTTCAACGACGGGCGGCGGTGCCTCACGCCTGCGGCTGCTCCGCTTCTCCGGTGCGCGGCACCGTTATTTCCTGTCCCGCCCCGCGCTTCTCGCGGATCCGGGCCGCCTTTCCCGCCAGCCGGCGCAGGAAGTAGAGCTTGGCGCGGCGGACGCGGCCTTTACGCGTCAGCCCGATTTCGGCGATCGACGGCGCGTGCAGCGGGAAGATGCGCTCGACACCGACACCCGCCGAAATCTTGCGGACGGTGAACGTCTCGTTGACGCCGCCGCCCCGCCGGGCGATGCAGATGCCCTCGAACGCCTGGAGACGCTCTTTTTCCCCTTCGCGCACGCGCACCATGACGCGCACGGTATCGCCAGGAGCGAAGGCGGGGATGTCCGCTTTCAGGTTTTCCCTGGCGATGTCCTCTAAGAATCGTGATTTTGCCATAAATCCGGTCTCCGTTCGCGCGTGAGGCGCTCGGCCTCCGCCGCCCGCCATGCCGCGATCTTGTCGTGATCGCCACTCAACAATACGTCCGGGACGTCGAGCCCGCGATAGCTGGGTGGCCGCGTGTAGCTGGGCGGCGCCAGCAGTCCTTCATAATGCGAGTCGGACGACGCCGACTCATGATCTCCCAACGCGCCCGGCAACAGCCGCACCACCGCGTCCACCACGCACAGCGCCGCCGGCTCGCCACCCGACAACACGAAATCACCGATCGATACTTCTTCCGCCTGCAGCACCTCGGCGACGCGCTGATCGACATCCTTGTAATGCCCGCACAACAGCGTCAGCTCGTTGCCCAGCGAATACCGCACCGCGGTGTCATGCGAGAACAGCGTGCCCCGCGCCGACAGGAGGACGATCGGAGATCCGTTCACAACCTCCAGATCCTCGACCGCTTCCACCAGCGGCTCCACTTTCAACACCATCCCCGCGCCGCCGCCGTACGGCGCGTCGTCGACCGTTTGGTGCCGGTCGTGCGTGTATGCGCGCAGCTGCACCGTCCGATAGCGCACCAGTCCGGCCTTCGCGGCGCGGCCCAGAATACTCGACCCGAACGGAGCAGTGAACCATTCGGGAAACAGCGTCACGACGTTGATCGTGAGCATCGCTATTCGTCCACCGCCACCAGCTGATCGCGCCAGTCTTCGACGGCCCCACGCGACGTGATGCCTTCGAATCCCAGCAGCCATTCACGCTGGTACGAGCGGCGGCGCGCGATTACCAACGGTCCCGCCAGCACTTCCCGCGCGTCGTTGAGGACGTACAGCCGTGCTTTCGGCGCGAACAGGGTCCCGACATGCTCCACGAGGGGGATCACCGCGACTTCCCCCTGCTGGCCGTGCGGCTTGCGCAGCCGCCCGACTACGCGGTAGCCGCCGGAGCCCGTTTGCCGAGAACGCCCGCTTTCTTGAGGAGCGAGCGCACCGTGTCAGTTGGCATTGCGCCCTTGTCGAGCCAGGCCCGCGCCTGCTCGGCATCGACGTTGATCACTGCCGGCTTGGCCTTCGGATTGTAGCTGCCGATGGCCGCTACAAACCGCCCGTCCCGCGGTGACGTCGATTCCGCCACCACGATCCGGAAATACGCCTGCCCCTTCCGCCCTACCCGGCGCAGCCGAATTCGAGTTGCCATGTCCTACATCCTTTTCAAGAACTTGCTCATTTTGCGCATTTGCTGGAACTGTTCCAGCAGCTTGTTCACTTCCTGCACCGACCGGCCCGCGCCTTTCGCGATTCGCAGCTTGCGGTTGCCGTTCAACACGCTGGGATCGGCGCGCTCCGCCGGCGTCATCGACAGAACGATCGCTTCGACGTGCTTCAAGCGCTTGTCGTCCATCGACACACCCTGCAGCGCCTTCGCGTTGATGCCCGGCAGCAGCCCCAGCACCTGCTTCAGCGGTCCCATGCTCTGCATCTGCTTCAGCGCGACGAGGAAGTCCTGAAGGTCCATGCCCTTCTTGGACTTCACTTTCTGCTCGAGGCGCTTCGCCGCGTCGGCATCGATCGTCGCGGCCGCTTTCTCGACCAGCGCGACGACGTCGCCCTGCCCCAGAATCCTCCCCGCCATCCGCACGGGATCGAACGGCTCCAGCGCGTCCGTCTTTTCGCCGACGCCGATATACTTGATCGGCACGCCGGTCACGCCGTGAATCGAGAGCGCCGCACCGCCACGCGTGTCGCCGTCGAGCTTGGTCAGGATCACGCCGGTGAGCCCGACCCCCTCATGAAATCCGCGGGCGATCTTGACCGCGTCCTGTCCCGCCATCCCGTCGGCAACGAGCAGCACTTCTTTCGGCGCCACGGCGGCCTTCAGCGCCTTCAGCTCGTTCATCATTTCGGCGTCGATCTGCAGCCGGCCGGCGGTATCGACGATCACGGTCCGCGCCCGCGCGGATTCAGCCTCGCGCAGCGCGTCCTTCACGAGCTTCACCACGTTTCCCGTTTCCCGCTTCCCGAGAACCGGGATCCCGATCTGCGCCCCCAGCTGCTGCAACTGCTCCGTGGCGGCCGGGCGATAGATGTCCGCGGCCACGAGCGCCGGCGCTTTCTGTTCCAGCTTCAAGCGTCGCGCGAGCTTCGCCGCGGTCGTCGTCTTGCCCGATCCCTGTAACCCGACGAGGAGAATCACCGTCGGACCTACGGAGGAGAACTCGAGCCCCTCCCCGGCCCCCTTGGTGCCGCCGAGCAGTGTGGCGATCTCGTCGTGCACCAGCTTGACGATTTGCTGGCCGGGACTGACCGACTTCACCTGGAGCGCACCAACGGCGCGTTCGCGCACCCTGTCGACGAAGCCGCGCGTCACCTCAAAGCTCACGTCCGCCTCGAGCAGATGGCGGCGGATCTCGCGCAGGGCGTCGGTGACGTCGCTTTCCGAGAGCACCCCGCGACCTCTGAGCCGGTTCAGGACACCGGTCAGCTGCTCGGAAAGGGCCGTAAACATAAGCACAGCAAGCTAAATGGCGAGTACCCTGAAACCAAGTGGGGGTCTTATTTTGGCCAGCATGGCTGTCACGCCGCAGTGGTCCCGACCCGACGACGCCGAGCGCGAAGCGCGCCTGCGCGCGATGAAGCGGCGCGCCACAGGGTTACTGGCGGTGGCGCTGCTGGTCTTCATCGGGGCGAGTGTCTTTGAGCCGCAGTTCCCCTGGCTCGGCTACGTGCGCGCGACGGCCGAGGCCTCCCTGGTGGGTGGCCTGGCCGACTGGTTCGCGGTGACCGCGCTGTTTCGCCATCCGCTCGGCCTGCCGATTCCTCATACCGCGATCGTCGCCACCCGGAAAGAGCGAATCGGACAGATCCTGGGGAACTTCGTTCAGAATCATTTTTTGTCGCGCGACGTCATCGCGGCGAACCTGCGCCGGGTGCATCCCGCCGAGCGCGCCGCGCAGTGGCTCGAGAACCGCGAGCACGCGCGCCAGATCTCCCGCCAATTCGCGAGCGGGCTCGTGAAGACGCTCGACGCGCTCCCGCCCAACGAGCTCCAGGACCTGGTGAGCCAGGTCGTCCGCAACCGCGTGCGCACGTTCCGGGTCGCGCCGGCGCTCGGCAAGACCCTCCAGCTCGCGCTCGGGGACAATCGCCAGGAAGAGCTGCTCAATGCGACGGTCAAACTCGCCGCCGACGCCGTGCGCAACAACCGCGACCTGATTCGCGAGCGCGTGCGCCAGGAGACGCCGTGGTGGGTGCCGCCGGTCCTCGACGACAAGATCTATCAGAAGATCATCGCGGCGGTGGAGCGGCTGCTGCACGACATGGTCAACGACCCGCACCATCCGCTGCGCGCCTCGTTCGACAAGGCGATCCACGATTTCATCGACCGGCTCCAGCACTCGCCCGAGGTCATCGCGCGCGCGGAAGCGCTGAAGGAGGAGTGGCTGATGGGCGCGTCCACGGACGACATGGCGCGCAAGCTCTGGGAAGGAATCCGGCAATCGGTGGTCAATTACTCCAAGGGCACCGACGACGGCGGGTCCACGCCGCTGGACAGCGGCCTCAGCGAGTTTGGCACCGCGCTGCTCTCCAATCCGACGCTGCTCGCAGAGCTCGACGAGCTCCTCATCGATCTCACGGCCAATGTGGTCGAGAAGTACCGATTCGAGATCGGCGATCTCATCGCGAAGACGGTGGCGAGCTGGGATCCCGATGCAACATCGCGGCGCTTCGAGCTGGCGGTGGGACGCGATCTGCAATTCGTACGCATCAACGGCACACTGGTGGGGGGCCTCGTCGGACTCACGATCTACACGATCACTCGCCTCCTGCGCTGAGCCGGATCGCCGGAATCGCGCGCCACCCCGCCCAGCTCGCCGGCGCATCGATAAATCGCACAACCGCTCGTCCCGAGATCGTGAGCTGCTTCACCTCCGACCGTCTGCCCCCTTCGCTCCGCTCAGGGCGGGCTGTCCGCCCGGCCGCCCCTCGTTTCGCCCACGCGCGCCGCAGCCCACTCGCGAACCGGCTCGCCGCTGTGGCATCGTCCCACACGCTGTACCACACCAGCGCATCCGCGGTCGGGCCCAGCACCTGATACCGATCGCCGTCCCAGCCGCTCGCCAGGGTGATCGCTTCCGCTTCATTGCCGAGATGCTGCTGAAATAGAAGCCGCAGCTCGAACTCCCCGAGCCCGTCTTCCCATTGGACGTCACCGCGATCGCCATCGAACGCGAGATCGGTCGGCTCATCGCGCTGGGCATAGCGATCCGGATGCAGGATCTGCTCGGTAGATCGCGGCATCGAGTCGAGCACGGACCGGCCGAAGTACTTGCGGCGGAACCAGACGTTGAAGTCGGCGCCCCCGAGATAGGGGAACACCAAGCCTTCGCGCAGCCAGAGCGGCGCGCGGGCGAACTCCTTCATCTGCGCCTGCTGCGCCGCCATCACCGCGCGCTGCTTCCAGAACCACCCGGGCGGCAACGTGTCGGGTTTCTGCTCGGGCATGAGCACGGGGATCTGCGCGACCGTCGCCTGTCCCTCGAGAATGGCCTGCGCCGCCGAGCGGCGGTCGTTGACGCGGCGCTGCGCGATAATCGAATCCAGCCGGACGTATTGATCCTGAAGCGCGTGCACCAGCTCGTGTGAGACGACGACGCGCAGCTGGAACGGCTCGATGTCGGCAGGGATGTAGAGGGCGTTGGAATCGGGATCGTAGTACCCCGCGATCTGCTCGGTGAGTAGATCGATCATCGTCGGCCGCAGCTCGAGCGAATCGGGAATCAGTCCGAACAGCCGCAGTGCCGACTGCAGGCCGTTCAGATCAGCCGCCGGCAGATCTTCGTCGAACTTGTGAATGACGTAGTCCCGCACCTGCGCGCGCGAGCGGCGCAACACGACGGGCTCGTGTTTGAACGGCAGGCCGGCGGCCTCGGCGACCGAGGGCATCATCCGGCGCACCATGTCCTTCAGCTCGGCCTCGCCCTGCACCGCCTGGGCGCGCTCGCGGCACCCGAGGCTCAGGACGAGAACGATGATCAGCCGGCCCATTCGATGCCTTTGCCGACGGCGACGCCCACGACGCGGGCGACTTCCTTCCCCGTGACCACGATGCCCTGGCGCTCGAGCTCCGCGCGCAGGCGGCGGTCGAGCTCGTCGCGTTGCTCCTCGAGCGGCGGGCGGCGAGATGAGGCGGCGCCGGGGGGCGGCGCCGGCGCTTCTTCCTTCGCCGCCGCTTCTTTCGCCGCCTTTCGCCGCCCTTCGCCGCCCCCGAGCAGGTCCTCGATTTCCTCACCAAACCGCTGCAAGACCGTCGCGAGATCCGGCATCGGCTCCTCCGGCGACGATTCCTCCTCGGCGGACCCTCGGCGCATCGCCGCCTCGACTTTCTTTCGGTCACGAATCAAGCGGTCCAGCTCCGGCGACACCTTGGCCGTCGCCTGTGCATGGGCGCAGGCTTCATCGAGCACGTCGATCGCCTTGTCCGGACGCGCGCGCTCGGGCACGAACCGGTCGGTGAGCACGATCGACGCCTTGAGCGCGTCGTCCGAGATCGCGACCGCGTGGTGCCGCTCGAGGCGCGGCCGCCGCGCCACCAGGACCTCCCAGGTCTGAATCGCGTCCAGCTCCTCGATCGTCACCGGTTGGAACCGGCGCTCGAGCGCGGGATCGCTGCGGACCCACTTGTTGTATTCCTCGCCTGTGGTCGCGCCGATGACGCGAATATCGCCGCGCACCAGCGCCGGTTTCAGCATGTTGGCCGCATCCATCGCCGCGCCCATCGCCGTGCCCTGGCCGATGAGGTTGTGCAGCTCATCCACGAACAGGATGAGGTTGCGGTCGGCCTGCAGCGCCTGTACCAGGCGGCGGAGGCGCTCCTCGTACTGGCCGCGGAACGACGTCCCGGCCAGCATCGAGACGTGATCCAGACCGAGGATCCGCGCGTCTTTCAGCGCGGGCGGCACGTCGCCTTTGGCGATGCGTTGCGCCAGTCCCTCGACGATAGCCGTCTTGCCGACGCCGGCCTTGCCGACGAGCGCCGCGTTGTTCTTTCCCTGCCGGAGCAGAATGTCGATCACGCGGTCGATTTCCGCGTCGCGGCAGCGCACGGGCTCGAGATCGCCGCGGCGCGCCTGCGCCGTCAAATCGATCCCGACGCGCTCGAGCACGTCGCCTGAATCAAACAGTCCTTCGAACGGATTGCCCATCTATCGTCAGTCGCCTTTCAAGAAGTGCCCGTACCAGGCAATGATCGCGTCACCGAAGACGAATGCTACCGCCGCGCCTACCGCGAGGAATACCCCGAACGGGACGAGACGCTTCTTCTTGAGCGAGAGCGGCACGAAGATCAACGATCCGAGCGCGGCGCCCGCGAACACGGTGAGCAGCACCCCACGCCACCCGACGAAGCTTCCGACCATCGCCATCATCTTCACGTCGCCGCCGCCCATCGCGTCTTCTTTGAAGACCCACGAGCCGGCCAGCCCAACCAACCACAACAGTCCGAACCCGACCACCGCGCCGAGCAGCGCTTGCAGAAAGCCGGGCGCGCCGCCTCCCAGCGATACCAGCAAGCCGATCACCAGCCCGCCCCACGTGAACTCGTCCGGGATGATGTAGTGACGCGCGTCGGTGATCGCGATCCCGAGCAGGATCGTGCCGAACAGTGCCGCACTGACGGCATGCAGCGAGACGCCGTACGCCAGCAGCGACACGCCGAACAGCACGCCCACGAGCGCTTCGATCAGCGGATACTGTTTGGAAATCGGCTGATGACACCAGCGGCATTTGCCGCGCAGGTAGAGCCAGGAAAACAGCGGGATATTGTCGCGCCACGCGATCGGCTGCTTGCAGTTCGGACAGGTCGAGCGCGGACGCAGCAACGATTGGTCGCGCGGCAGCCGTAAGATGCAGACGTTGAGGAAGCTGCCGAAGCACAGGCCAACGAGCACGGCGCCGATGACGAGGATCGGGTCAGCGCCCACGCAACACCTCATAGAGGAGAATCCCGGCCGCGACTGCGACGTTGAGCGACTCGGCGCCATGCGCGAGCGGAATGGCCACGCGTCGCGCGGCAATCGAGTTGAGCTGCGGCCGGATCCCCGCGCCTTCGTTGCCGACAATCACCGCGATCATTTCCTTGGCGGATGGGTGGGAGTCGAGCGCGCGCGAGATCGGCACGCCATCGGCCGCGGACGCCCACAGCACGAGGCCATGCTCGCGCGCCCAGGCGATGAACGGGCCGTCGTCGAGCTGCACCACCGGATGCCGGAACGTGGCGCCCATGGCCGCGCGCAGCGCCTTCGGATTCATCGGATCGGCGCTGCCGCGCAACAGCGCGCTGGCCGACGCGCCGAGCGCGTGCGCCGTGCGAATCAGCGTGCCGACGTTGCCGGGGTCCTGCACGCCGTCGACGACCAGCAGCGGACCGCTCTTGATCTCCGCGAGGGTCCACACCCGCGGTTGCACGATCGCGAGAATACCCTGCGGCGTGTCGGTCCCGGCGAGATCGCTGAACACGCGCGAACCGACTTCCTCGACCGTGATCGCGTGACTCGCGAGCTCGGTGGTCAACGACTGGCCGCGCGTCGTGCGCGCCAGGTCCGGCGACACGAGAGCGCCCTTGAACTCGAGACCGGCGGCGAGCGCCTCCTCGACGAGGCGCACGCCCTCGATCACGGCAAGCCCGCGCCGCCCGCGGGCTTTGCGCCGTTGGAGATCGCGCACGGTCGACTGCAGATTACTGCGGATGCGAGTCCTCGTACCGGTCACAGGTGCCCCAAAGATTGCGTGTGCCCGCGCGTTCGCCAAGGCGGAGCGCCACCGGGGGGGGCCATGAAAATCGCGCTTACCATCGCGGGGTCCGACTCGGGCGGCGGCGCGGGGATTCAGGCCGACCTCAAGACCTTTCATCAGTTCGGCGTGTTCGGCACCACGGCCATTACCGCGGTTACCGCGCAAAACACCGTCGGCGTCGCCGCCTGGGAGGCCATCCCGGCGGCGCTCGTGGCGCGACAGATCGACGCCCTGGCGGAGGATCTCCCTCCCGCCGCGCTGAAGACCGGCATGCTCGGGTCGGCGGACATCGTGCAGACCGTGGCGGAGCGGATCGCGCGGCACCGGCTGCCGAATTACGTGCTCGATCCGGTGATGGTGGCGACGTCGGGCGACCGGCTGCTGCAACGCGATGCCGAATCGCTCATCGCGCGCCGGCTTGCGCCGCTCGCGCTGCTCGTCACCCCCAATCTCAACGAGGCGGAGATCCTGGTCGAGGAAGAGGTGCGCACACCGGAACAGATGGAGCTGGCGGGCCGCGCCATCGTCGCCATGGGTGCGCGCGCGGCGCTCATCAAGGGCGGGCATCTCGCGAACACGCCGACGCTCGTCGACGTGCTGGTGCGCAACGGGACGGTGCGGCGGTTCACGCACGATCGCATCGATACGACGTCGACCCACGGCACCGGGTGCACGCTGTCGGCCGGAATCGTCGCGGGGCTGGCGCTTGGCCGGCCGCTGGAGCGCGCCGTCGGCGACGCGCTGGACTTCGTGCACCGCGCGATCGCGGCGGCACCCGGGCTCGGACGCAACGAGGGGCACGGGCCCCTGAACCACTTCGTGCCCGCGCCCCCCAGACCGCCCAGTGAAGGTCTCTAGCCTACGGATTCCACCAGTAGGTTGCTTTGATCATGAGGATGTTCTCGGCCGGCGCCTGCAGCATCCGGCGCATCGAATTGCCGAAGTTGAACTCCCCGACGTCCTCGAAGTCCGAGCGGCTTTGCGTCCACACGAAATAGAGCGTCGAGCCGGGCATGTACTCCCAGCGCAACACGGCGTTACCCCGCAGGGACTTGAAGTTGAAATCCGGCTTGCCGAAGGAGAGCGTCCCTGCGGGTCCGGGGCCGTCCGGATCGACTTCGTAGGAATTCGTCGAATCCACGAACGTGATCGTCGAGTTGTTGTCTTTGCCGTACTGGTTGTACGAATTGCTGCGCGCAGCTGCGAGCTCGCGGTAGACATCGTACGACCCCGCCGAGATCAACGGTTGCGCGTAGAGCTGCAGCGACAACGTCGGCGTATAGGTCCAGTTGAGACGAATGCCGGCCGACAGCTCCGTTTGATTCAGATTGCCGAACACATAACGGGCGTCGTACGTCGCGGAAGCGGTCGTATCCGCGAACTCCCCGATGTACTGACGGGGATTGAGCGACCCGGAAAGGTTCGGGCCCACGCTCACCGACACATTGGGCGCGGGCCGGTACTGGACATTCAGGTAGCTCCACCAGTCATAGTCGGAACCCGAGCGGACATAGGACCCCGCGCCGAGCCCCAGCCTAACGGTCTTCCGGTTGTCGGATCCGGCGTCGATGCCGAACTGATACCCCGGCGGCAGCGTCACCAGCGGACCGCCGCGCGTGCGCCGGTTGTCCACCGTCCACGGGTTGTACGCGAAGTTCCAGTTGATCCAGTAATAATTGCGGAACTGCCCGTACCCGAAGTTGAAAATGCCCGACCAGTTGATGTTGCCGTCCCAGTCGTAGGTTCGGAACAGCGCGCCGCCGGTCTCCGCGTAGCGGAACACCTTGCCGGGCTTGGTCCAGGTCTTGCCGCCACCCACGTGCATGTTGGCGTAGCCGACGCGTGACTGGAATCCGAGGTCGTTGACCTCGAACCCTGGAGACGTGAAACCGAAGGCGGAGTTCACGAACGTGTTGCCGCGCTGTTTGGCGAGCGTGAACCGTCCCCCCATGCCGCTCAGCGACGTCGCATTGGGATCGACCTCGACCGAGGAAGCGTCGGGTTTCTGGAAGTAGTGATTCGAGTTTTGCTGCACGGACGTGATCCGAGCCTGGGTTCCGGCGATGCGAGAGGCCGCTACCCAGCCCGTGGAGACCCACGTCTTGCTGGAATCGAGGAACGTCCAGCCATCGGCGCCGACGACCGTCGCGGCGCTGTTATTGAAGTCGCGCAAGGCGGGATCGTCGAAGGCCCGGGCGGCGACTGTCGTGAGGAAACCCAGCCCCTGCCGTCCCTTGTCGAATTCTTTCTGGGCGCGGAACACGCCATACCCGGCGAGCGGCTCGATCTCCTGTGTCCAGCGCGAGCCTGTCGGATCCTGCAGTGTGGCAAACTCACGGGCGGTCACCGCCGTCAGCCCGCCGACGTTCCAACTGCCCGCCACCTTACCGGTCACCTTGAGCGCGCCGAGGATATGCGCGCCGCTGGGCCCGTCGACGTAGCCGTTGACCGGCGGCGGCGGCGTCCCCAGAGAGCGGCCAATGCGCCGGCTATAAAAGAACTGCGGGCCATTCCAGTTGAAGCCCCAGAAGTTACGCTGCCCGCCGAATCCGAATTCGAAGATCGACGAGCCTTCGACGAAGAACGGTCGCTTTTCGTTGAAGAACGTCTCGACGTCACTGAGGTTCACGACGGCCGGATCGACTTCGACCTGGCCGAAGTCGGGATTCACGGTCGCGTTGAGCGTCAGGTTCGACCCGAGTCCGATGCGCGCATCCGCGCCCATGCCAGGCTCGAACTTGGAGCCGTCGTTGAAGGGGTCGCCGGGGGTATTCGTCG
>DASTDR010000497.1:0-7616 GCA_035710265.1 Gemmatimonadales bacterium
GTGATCCGTACCTTGCAGCCCGGCGGGTATCCGCGGGGCATTGCGTTCGGCACTGCCGGAACGGGCGTCGTTATCAACAACATTCAGCATCCTCCCCCCTTCTGGCTCGACTTCATTCGCTAGGACCTTCGTTCTCCCTATCGGCGCACGCACTTCCCGCCCTAGATTCTCCGCACCATGAGCATGCGTGAGAAGCTGGAGCTGCTCCAGCAAAAACGATCCGAGTCAGAGCAGGGCGGCGGCACCGACCGCATCGAGACGCAACACCAAAAGGGCAAAATGACGGCGCGCGAGCGGCTGGACGTGCTGCTCGATCCCGGCTCCTTCGTCGAGCTCGATCGTTTCGTCACGCATCGCGCGACCGACTTCGGGCTCGCCGATCAGAAGGTGCTCGGCGACGGCGTCGTGACCGGCTGGGGCCGGGTCGAAGGCCGGCTCGTCTACGTCTTCTCGCAGGACTTCACGGTGTTCGGCGGGTCGCTCTCCGAGGCGCACGCCGAGAAGATCTGCAAGGTGATGGACCTGGCGATCCAGAATGGGGCGCCGGTGGTGGGACTCAACGACTCAGGGGGCGCGCGGATTCAAGAGGGCGTCGCCTCTCTCGGCGGGTACGCCGACATCTTCTTGCGCAACACGCTTGCCTCCGGCGTCGTCCCGCAGATCAGCGCGATCCTGGGACCCTGTGCCGGCGGCGCCGTCTACAGCCCCGCGATCACCGATTTCATCTTCATGGTGCGCGGCATCTCGTACATGTTCGTGACCGGTCCGAACGTCGTGAAAACGGTCACCCACGAGGAGGTGGACTTCGAGAAGCTCGGCGGCGCCGATGTGCACGGCGCAACCTCCGGCATCGCCCACTTCGTCCACAGCTCGGAGCTCGAGTCGCTCACGGCGATTCGTACGCTGCTGGGATTCTTGCCTGGTAACAATCTCGACTCGCCCCCGGCCCGCCAGTCCGACGATCCGAGTGACCGGCGGGAAGAGGCGCTGCTCGAGGTCGTGCCGGACGAACCGAGCAAGCCGTACGACATGCATGACGTGCTGAAGCACGTCATCGATAACGGCAAGTTTCTCGAGGTCCAGCCGGATTACGGAAACAACCTGATCGTCGGGTTCGCGCGGCTCGCGGGCCGGCCCGTGGGGATCGTCGCGAACCAGCCGGCCGCGCTCGCCGGCGTGCTCGACATCGCCGCATCGCTCAAAGGGGCGCGGTTCATCAGGTTCTGCGACGCGTTCAACATCCCGCTGGTGACCTTCGAGGACGTGCCCGGCTTTCTGCCGGGCGTGGCGCAGGAGCACGGCGGCATCATCAAGCATGGAGCGAAGCTGCTGTATGCCTACTGCGAGGCGACCGTCCCCAAGCTCACGGTGATCACACGCAAGGCATACGGCGGCGCGTACGACGTCATGAGCTCCAAGCACATTCGCGGCGATTACAACGTGGCCTGGCCCAGCGCCGAAATCGCGGTGATGGGCCCAAAAGGGGCGGTGGAGATCCTCTATAAAGGAGAAGCGAGCGAGGCGCGCGCCGACGAGTATCGGGAAAAGTTCGCCCATCCCTACCAGGCCGCGGCGCGCGGGTATCTGGATGACATCATCGACCCGCGCGACACGCGTCCCCGACTGATCGAAGCGCTGCTCACGCTCGAGACGAAGCGCGCCAAGAATCCGCCCAAGAAGCATGGCAACATTCCTCTATAAGGCGGCGCTGGGACTGTTGCTCGCGCAGACGCCGGCGCCCGATTCGGTGCGGGCGGCGCTCTGGGCGCGCGTGACCGCCGACTCGACCGATGGGGGGGCTTGGCTCGAGCTGGGCCGATTCTACCTGCGACGCAGCGCGGAGTATCACACCCACCGCCAGCCGGCCGGCGTCGACACGGCCGCTGCGCACGGCATCCTCGACACCGCACAGCTGGCGTTCGACCGTGCGGTGCGCTGGAGTCCCGGCACGCGCACCGCCGACTCGGCGCGCGTGTTTCGCGTCTATGCCGTGGGGCAGCGCGCGTATGTCGACTGGGAGACCGGCGGCGTGACCGCCGCCGCGCTGACGTGGCACACACTTCCCGAGACGCTGCGACTTCCGCCGGTGCTCGAAGAGCTCGGAGAGAATCTGCTCCGGGCCTGCCCCCATCAGGGCCTGCTCCTCACGTCCGGCGAGACTGACACGCAAGCCGCCTGGTATTTGCGGTTCGGCCGCGGGCTCCGGCCCGACCTCGTGGTGGTACCGTTGGAGCAGTGGCGGACGGACAGCGTGTTGCGCAATCGCGTGCAGCGGGAGTTGAAGACGCGGGAGGCGTCACTGCGCACGCTATCGCAGACGCGCGCCGTGTGCGCGAGCATGGGATTTGAGCGCGCGCCCGAGCTGCGCCCCTCGGTCAAGTGGAACAAGCGCCCGCTCGTCTGGGTGACGGGGAAGGAATCCAAGGCTGACCGAGTGCCGGCACGCGATTTCGTGTTCGCGGCGCTGCGGCTCGCCATCGACGAGCATGAGACCTGGACCGAGCCCGCGCTGACGCTCTACCGGCGGGCGGCGGATCAGGTCGGCGACCTGTGTAAGGCGTTCGAGACCTTCGAGATCGACGACGAGGTCGGGTGTCGCTGAAACGGGTGCTGGTCGCGAACCGCGGCGAAATCGCGGTTCGCATCATCCGGGCGTGCCACGAAGAGGGGCTCGATGCCGTCGCCGTCTATTCCGAGCCCGACCGGCTCGCGCCGCACGTCCGCGACGCCGATGCGGCCGTCCTGCTCGGCCCGGCGCCCTCCAGTGAGTCCTATCTCGACATCAGGAAGCTGATCGCGGCGGCCAAAGACACCGGTTGCCAGGCGATCCACCCCGGCTACGGGTTCCTGTCTGAGCGAGCTCCCTTTGCCGAGGCGTGCGTCCAGAATGGACTGGTTTTCGTCGGGCCCCCGCCAAGCGCGATTCGCGCCATGGGCGACAAGACCGAAGCGCGGCGCCGGATGCAGGCGGCCGGTGTTCCGGTCGTGCCGGGCACCGCGGCCCCGCTGCGCAATCCCGCCGATGCCAAGCATGAAGCCAAGCGCCTCGGTTATCCCGTGCTGCTCAAGGCGGTCGCGGGCGGCGGCGGCAAAGGGATGCGGCTGGTCGCCGGCGACGCCGAGATCGAGAACGCATTCCACGCGGCCAAGCGCGAAGCCCAAAAAGCATTCGGCGACGGGGGCGTCTATGTCGAGAAATACCTCGAGCGCCCGCGGCACATCGAGATTCAAGTGCTCGCCGATCATCGCGGGCGTGTCGTCGCTCTGGGCGAGCGCGAATGCAGCATTCAGCGCCGCCACCAGAAGCTGATCGAGGAAGCGCCGTCGGTCGCGGTGTCGCCGGCGCTCCGGCGCCGCTTGTCCGAAGCCGCGACCGCCGCGGCGGGCGCGGTCGGGTACGTGGGTGCCGGCACGATCGAGTTTCTGCTGGCGGCCTCCGGCGAATTCTATTTCCTCGAGATGAACACTCGCATTCAGGTCGAACACCCCGTCACCGAGCTGGTGTACGGCGTGGACCTGGTGCGCGAGCAGCTCCGCATCGCCGGCGGCCAGGCGATGCGCGTGCACGGAGCCACCGGACCTGGCGGGCAGCTGCATCCGCGCGGCCACGCGATCGAATGCCGGATCACGGCCGAAGATCCCTTTACCGATTTTCTGCCTGCGACCGGCGTGCTTGAGTACCTCCGGGTGCCCAGCGGGCCCGGGATTCGCTGGGATGCCGGAGTCGAGGCAGGGAATGAGGTCACCCTGTTCTACGATCCGTTACTCGCCAAGCTGATCGCCTGGGGTGAGACACGGGAAGTCGCGATTCAACGCATGCGACGCGCGCTCAGTGAGCTGGTCATCGTCGGGCTCCCGACGAGCCAGCCGTTCCATCTGCGCGTCATGGACGACGCCGCGTTCATCAAGGGCGATATCGACATCACGTACCTCGAGCGAGTGGGCGCCCGGGTGCTGGCGGCACCACCGAGACCGGGACTCGAGCGGGCGTTGGCGGTCGCGGCCGCGCTCGTTGCTGATGAGAAACACGACCGGCCGCCGCCCGGCAGTTTGACCGCCCGACCGCCGCAGTCAGACGCATGGACGCAAGCCGCTCGCCTCGATGCGCTTCGCGATCATCTCGAGTGAGCGACGTCGTGACGATTGCCGGCATCGCGGTCGGTGGGGACGGCGTCGGACGGCTGAGCGACGGCAGAGTGGTGTTTGTGCCTCGCACCGCGCCCGGCGATCGGGTCCGGCTCCGCGAGGGCTCCCTGCAGCGGCACCGGAACTTCGCGCGCGGCGAGCCGGGTGAAATCGTGGAGGCGAGTCCCAATCGGGTGACACCCCCCTGTCCGCACTACACGCATGACCACTGCGGTGGCTGCCAGCTCCAGCACCTGGCCTACGACGGCCAGCTGGCGGCCAAGCGAGCCAACGTGGGTGACACATTGAGGCGGATCGGCAAACTCGACATCGGCGATCCCGAGATCGTGGAAGCACTCGAAGAGTGGCGGTATCGCTCAAAGATCAGCATGGCGGTGAAAGCGACGGCCGGACGGCCGGACGGCTTGACGGCCGGACTGCACCCGTATGATCGACCGAACTTTGTTTTTCCCCTTGCCGATTGCCACATCACAGATTTTCGGCTGATGGCCCTGTGGCGCGAGTTGCGCGGCCGGCTCGCGATGCTTCCCCAGCCCCTCACGCGGCTCACGCTGCGGCTCGATCGGGAGGGGCGGCGCCACATCGTCGCCGAATCAGCCGGCGAGCCGTGGCTCGACGCGGAAGAACTGCGGCGCACGCTCGCCTCCGTGGTCGATGGCGACGTGGTGTGCTGGTGGCAGCCCCTCGAGGGGGCGGCGCGGGTCGTCGCCGGTCCCGCGACAGGGTTTCCGGCGACCGCCTTCGAGCAGGTGAATCCGGGCATGGGCATCCTCACGCGCCAATGGGCCGTCGAGCAGCTCGGCGACGTGAAGGGACAAATGGTGTGGGACCTCTACGGAGGAATTGGCGATACGGCCGCGTTGCTGCTGGAGCGGGGAGCCAGCGTCGTCAGCGTTGACGCGGACGAGAAGGCGGTGACCTGGGGACGCGCGCGGCTGCCCGCAGCGCGCTTCATCGCTGCGCGTGCCGAAGACGTGTTGCCGAGCCTCCCGCCGCCGCATGCCGTCGTGGTGAATCCCCCGCGGAGCGGGTTGCACTGGGACGTGTCGCTGAAACTGACGTCGGAACCGGTGCCGAAGCTGGTCTATATCTCCTGCGATCCGGCCACGCTCGCCCGCGATCTCAGTAGACTCAACGTGAACTACCAGCTCAAGGCGATCCGAGCGTTCGATCTGTTTCCTCAGACGGCACACGTGGAGACGGTCGCTGTGTTGGAAGCCGCATGACTGACCATGCGCTACAGTGCCCGCTTCAGCCGGCGGATTCCCCATGAGGTACCACGTTTCCATTCGGGGCCGCACCTACGTGATCGACGTCGACGGCGGCGCCGTAACCGTCGACGGTGACAAGCTCGAATCACACTGGGCCGCCATCCCGGGTACGCCGCTGATTCACCTGCTCCTTGGCAAGGACTCCTGGACGGTCGCGTGCCAGGAGCTGGAGGGCAAACGCTGGGCACTGGGGGCCGCGGGCGAGCGGTTCGAGGTGGCCGTGCAAGACGACCGAGCCAAACAGATCGAGGCGCTCACCGGTCAGGGCCGGAAAGAGGTCGTCGGAGGGGTCATCAAGGCACCGATGCCCGGGCTCGTGATCCGGGTCGAGGTCCAAGTCGGTCAGGGCGTTCAACCCGGCACCGGGTTAGTCGTGGTCGAGGCAATGAAAATGGAAAACGAGCTGCGGGCTCAGACTCGCGGCATAGTCGAGCAGGTTCATGTGAGTGCGGGGGACCGCGTCGAGAAGGGTGCCCCACTCGTAACTCTCGGCCAACCCAAGAGTTGACACCCGCTTACGCCCCGGTTAGAGTTCGCGTCTGTCAAATTTCCAGGACACAGTTCGGGTGAAGACGTTTTCATTGAAGAGCGCAGACATCGAGCGGCGTTGGTGGCTGGTCGATGCCGCCGAGCAGCCGCTCGGCCGGCTCGCGAGCCGCATTGCCCAGATTCTGCGTGGCAAGCACAAGCCGACGTTCACGCCGCATACAAACGGCGGTGATTTCGTCATCGTGATCAACGCCGAGAAGGTGCAGCTGACGGGTCGCAAGACTGAGCAGAAGCGCTATTTCCGGCACACGGGCTACATGGGCCACGAGCGGTTTACCCCGGTGTCGAAAGTGCTCGGCAAGCATCCCGAGCGGGTGATCGAGAAGGCGGTGTGGGGCATGCTGCCGAAGACGACCTTGTCCCGTCAGCACGTGAAGCAGATGCTGAAGGTGTACGCTGGTTCGGAACATCCGCACAGTGCGCAACAGCCGACGGTTCTCGCCGTCGCGGAGGCGAAATGACGGCGATTACACCGGAGCTGCGCTGGCACGCGATCGGCCGCCGCAAGCTCGGGATCGCGCGCGTCTATCTGACGCCGGGGTCGGGTAAGTGGAGCATCAACGGGCGGACGCTGGGTGACTATTTCCCCCGGCCCTCGCTCGTGTCGCACATTCAGCAGCCGTTCACCGCAACCGATACGCTGGGCGCGTTCGACGTGAAGGCTCGGGTGGTCGGCGGCGGTCTCACGGGACAGGCCGGCGCGATGCGGTTGGGTATCGCGCGGGCGCTCGTGCTGGCGGACGACAGACATCGCAAGAAGCTGCGCGAGCAGGGATTGCTCACTCGCGATCCTCGAGCGGTGGAACGGAAGAAGCCGGGCCGTGCTGGTGCCCGGAAGCGGTTCCAGTTCAGCAAGCGGTAGTCGGTAATCGGTTATCGGTCATCAGTACCGACGACCGACAACTGATGACCGATAACCAAACACACACGTCACCCGATCTCAGTCCGGGTCCCTTCGGGGTGGATTTGAGAGAAGACGGTGACGGCGGACAAACCCAGGAAAGGAAGTAAATGCCTCAGCCTCAGCTGCAAGAATTGTTGGAAGCTGGTGTCCATTTCGGCCATCAGACGCGCCGCTGGAATCCGAAGATGCGGCGCTTCATCTTCGCCGAACGCTCCGGCATCTACATCATTGACCTCCAGAAGACGATGCGCCAGCTCGACTCCGCCCAGGAGCTGCTGCGCAACGTCGTGCTCAAGGGTGAAGGCGTCCTGTTCGTCTGCACCAAGAAACAGCTCAAGGGGATTCTCGAAGCGGAAGCGAAACGCTGCAGCGCGTTCTATGTCACGGAGCGCTGGCTCGGCGGCACGCTGACCAACTTCCAGACGATCAAGAAGCAGATCAAGCGGCTCAAGGAGCTGGAGCAGGGCGCGGCGGACGGCGATTTCACGAACTACACCAAGAAGGAGCAGCTCCTGTTCGACCGCGAGCGCTCGAAGCTCGACAAGAACCTCGCGGGTATCAAGAACCTGGGCCGGCTCCCCGGCGCGCTGTTCGTGGTCGACGCCAAGAAAGAGCGCATCGCCGTCGCGGAGGCGAACAAGCTGGGCATTCCGGTCGTCGCCATCGTCGATACGAATGCCGATCCCGACCTGATCACCGTGCCGGTCCCGGGGAACGACGACGCGATCCGCGCGGTCTCGCTGATC
>DASTDR010000498.1:0-14679 GCA_035710265.1 Gemmatimonadales bacterium
CCCGGTGACATTGGGCGTGCGCACGGCGGGCTGGGTGGAGGTCCTCAGCGGCATCCACGCCGGCGATTCCGTGATCGTCGGGGGCACGATGATGCTGTTCCCCAACGCGAACCTGATGCCGACGCTGGTCGAGCGGCGGCGCGGCGCGCCAACCGCCGAGTCCACCGCGACGGCGCCCCCCGCAACGCCGACGCGCTAAGCGATCAGCGCGGCGGCGCCGGCGGTGCCGGCTGCTCGGGCAGCGGCTGGAGCGGCGACTCGGTGTTGCGGAAGACGCCCTGCGCGATCGCCTGCGCGCGCGCGGCGAGCGCCGAGTTCGTCGTCTGGAGCTCCTGCGCCATCGTGTAGTAGGTCAGCCCGTACAGCTGCAGGATCCCTTCCGACGGCTTGTCCACCCAGCCGCGCGGGCGGGCGCGCGCGGCCGCGTCGGAATGGTAGACGTCGAACAGCAGCGTGCTGGTCCGCGCCGTGTTCACGTAGCCGAGCGACTGAATCGGCTTGATGCTGTCCGAGGGCGTGAGCTCGTGCGCGCGCAGCACCCGCGCGAACCCGTGTCCTTCCAGCCGCGACGTCAACCCGAACGCGTCCGCGTACAGCCCCACGGTCCGGGAGAAATAGATCGGTCGCTTGCCGAGCTGATCCTTGATCACCTGCAGCACGATCACGTCGGCTTTCTCGAGATACGGATGCCCGAGCATCTGCGGGTCGAGCGTGACCTCGACCTCGCCGAGCCGCGCCGTGCGCTTCTCTTCGAGGATGTAGTACGGCTGGAGCGCGTCGAGCTGCTCGTCGGAGAAGCTCATCAACCGTCCGGCCGGCATCGGCCACGCCTTGCCGCGGTAGACGGCCGGGGCATTCGCGGGATCGAACGGCTCCACGGGGCGGTTCTGGATCTGGCGCACGTACCACTCGGTGTTCGCCAGCGACAGATTCAGGACCGTGACGTCGCGGCGGATGCCTTCGACTTCCTGCGCGTACCAGAGCGGGAACGTGTCGTTGTCGCCCGCGGTCACGAGCACGCCGTACGGCTCGACCGACTGGAGCAGATCGTAGGCGAAGTCGCGCGCTAGCGTTTCGTCCTTGCGCGAAGCGGTGAGGCGGTTGCCGAACAGCGGAATCAGCGCCAGCGCCAGTAGCGGCGTGCCGTACAGCCAGCGGCGCTCCGCGAGCGGCTCGCGCTCGCGGAACAGGTCACCCACCCACTCAACGACCGCGGCGAGTCCCATGCCCACCCAGATGCCCCAGATCGCAAACGAGCAGAGGTAGAAATAGTCGCGCTCGCGCACTTCATGGCGGGCCACGGCGGCATCCGGCCGCAGCGAATACCCGTACTTGAAGTTGAGGTAGAAGATCAGCGCGAACGTGAAGAAGACGACGAGCAGCGTCAGGGCGAACGCCGTGCGCTTGTCCGCCCGCCAGTGCCGCACGGCGCCGCCCAGTCCCAGCATGAAGAACAAAATCGCGATCAGCCGCTGCGCGAGGGCCGACCAGTCATGCGCGAACTGCCAGCTGAAATACTGCGCGTAATTCTTGATCTGTTCGAAATACAGCGGGATCCGCGCGATCAGATCGTTGCCGGGACCGGGCGGCTGCGTCGGATCGGAAAAGATCGACGGCTTGCCGTACTGCTGCCGCGTCAGCACCGCCCACAGCGCCTGCCAGTTGCTCGGCTCCCCCTCGTTGATCGGCGGGTTGAACCCGGCTCTGATCGGCAGGAATCCGTAGACCGACAGCCCGACCGCGACGAGGCCGAGCGCGGTCAGCGCGAATGAGCCGTTGCCGACGATGAACGCGTGTGTCAGCGCGGCGAGGAACAGCACGCCCGCGACGATCAGGATCTCGACGCGCTCCATGCCGAGCGACATGATGAGTCCCCAGATCGTCGTGAACACGTAGAACTGCGACCACTCGGCGTCGCGGTCTTCCGTCGAGTATGCCCGCTGGGCCTTGAAGGTCGGGAGCAGCAGCACGATCACGACGGGACCGACGAGCACGCCCATCATGTGGTTCGTGGACGTGAGCGCGAGCAGGTAGACGATCAGGAGCAGATAGTGGTCGTGCGCCTGGCCGGCCGGCTGATCGTCCCAGCGCACGATGAGCCACAGAATCAGCGCGATGGAGAGCAGGCTGAGCGTGTAGACCTTCTCGTTCACGACCGACTGATTCCACACGGTGAACGCAGTCGCCGCGACGAGCGCGCCGGCGAGCGCCGCGAGCCGCCGCGGCCAGCGCGCCGGCACGAACGAGCGCATCCAGCGCTCGCCGATCAGGAACCAGCAGCCCGCGGACACGGCGCTGGTGGCCGCCGCGAACAGATTGATGCGCTCCGCGTAGTTCTGGACCAGCGGGATCATGCCCCACACGTGCGCCATCAGCACGAACAGCGGGTTGCCCGGCGGGTGCGGGATGCCGAGGGTGTACGCCGCGGCGATGTACTCGGACGTGTCCCAGAACTGGGTGGTGGGGGCGAGCGTGAAGATGTAGAGCAGCATCGCCCCGGCGGCGACGGCCGCCGCCATCAGGTACGGAGGTGGCTCGACCTCCAGCGGGGGAACCGGTGCCACGCCCCCCCGGTCAGTGTATCGGACTGCCGTTGCCATCTATTCGTCGCTCTTGGATAGACCGTACGTAGTGTTGGCGAGGATCGAATCGCGCAGCGCGGTCGCCCGGGTCGCCAGCGCCGGCTCGCGCTCTCGCAGGGCCGCCGCAATGGTATCGTAGACCAGCACGTACCCAAACAAACTGCTCTGCGACGGCCTGTCTACCCAGCCACGCGGGAACGGCCGGGCCGCGGCCTGGCCGCCGCGGTAGACGTCGAACGCCAACCGTTTCAACCGCGGCACATGCACGAAGCCGCGGCCCTCCAGCAGGCGCACGCTGTCACTCGGCGTCACCGCTGCCGGCATGAGCCGGCGCACCAGTCCCTCGTTCACGAGGTACGCCGATAGCCCCAGCTGATCGGGGATGCTGGCCGTCGAGGTCGAGAAGTAAATCGGCCGCTTGCCCAGCTGATCCTTGATGATCTGGAGCATCGCGAGGTCGGAGCGGCCCAGGTACGGCCGGCCCAGGGTACGCGGATCGATCATGACCTGAATCGGGCCGATCGCGCCGGCCACGGCCTGGTTGAAGAGAATGTACGGGGGCAGGGTATCCGCCGGACCGTTGAGATAGTACCGGCTCATCCACCTGGTCTCGGGCAGCGGCGCGCCCGGGAACGGGGCCGGTGGACGGCGCTGCAGCTGGTCGAGATACCAGTTCGTGTTCGCGAGCGACAACACCATCACGCTCACGTCGCGCCGCAGCCCTTCCACTTCCTGGGCGTGCCACAGCGGGAACGTGTCGTTGTCGCCGGTCGTGATGATCAGCGCGTACGGGTCGACCGAGTTGAGCACGTCGCGCGCGTAGTCACGCGCGACCGTGTCGGTGGTACGCGGCGCGGTGAGCCGATTCCCGACGAGCGTGGGAATCAGCACGAGGACGAACACCAGGGACGCGACGAGCTGCCACGCGCGCGCGGGCAGGCGCGCGGCCAGCGCCTCGACGATCGTCGCGAGCGCGATCGCGACCCACACGCCCCACGCGGCGAACGAGGCGATGAAGAAGTAGTCGCGCTCGCGCACTTCATGGTCCAGCCCCGTGTAGGGCTGCGAGTAGCCCCATTTGAAATTGAGATAGAACACGAGCGCAATGATGAGCGTGAACATCAACGCCCCCATCGCGTACGCCGAGCGCCGGTCGGCCTTCCAATGGCGCCAGGCGCCGAGCGCGCCGAGAGCCAAGAACACGAGGCCCAGCAGCGTCTGGGTCGCCTGCGACCAGTCGTGCCCGAATTGCCACCTGAAGTACTGCCAGTAGTTGAGATACTGCTGGCCGATCAGGCCGATCGAGCGGCCCGGGTTCTCCGCGCCGGCGGGATACATCGGATTGTCGAAGACCGACGGCTTCCCGAACTGCTCGCGCATCAGCACGTCGCGCAGGTTATTCCAGGTCCAGGCGTCGCCCTGATTGAGGTAGGGGTCGAGCGCCGCGCGAATCGGAATGAACAGATTCACGCTGAGCCCGACGAGGACGACGGCCACCGCGCCGAGCAGCAGGCGCGGGCGCAGCAGGACTGCCCGTTCCGTCATCCACACGTATACCAGCACCACCGGCAATACCAGAACGCCCATGAGGTGGTTGGTCGCGCTCAGGGCGATCAGGTAGATGATGGCGAGCAGCAGCTTGTCGCTGCGCGATTGCGCGGGTTGATCGGCCCAGCGCAGCGTCAGCCAGAGCACCAGGGCGATCGACAGCACGCTCAGCGTGTAGACCTTCTCGTTCGCGACCGACTGGTTCCACACCGTGAACATCGTTGCGCCCACCAGCGTGCCCATTGCCGCGGCGGCTCTGCGCCAGCCGTCGGACAGGACGACGGAGCGCAGCCAGCGCTCCGCGATCAGAAACCACAGCCCCGCCGACGCCGCGCTGGTGACCGCGGCGAACAGATTGATGCGGCGGCCGTAGTCGGCGGCGAGCGGCAGCAACCCCCACACGTGCGCCACGATCACGAAGAACGGATTCGCCGGCGGATGCGGGATACCGAGCGCGTGCGCGGCGGTGATGTATTCGGAGGCGTCCCAGAAGACGGTGGTGGGAGCGAGGGTGAAGACGTAAAGCATCAGCAGTGCGAGCGAGACGAGCGCGGCGATCCCATACGGCGGGTTGACGGCGGGTAACGGCGCGGTTGGGGCGCGGCTCGAGAGGCGGTGCGGGATTGTCGCAGTCATGTGGCGGCGAAATCTAATGCCGAAACTGGCGCATCCCGGTCAGGATCATGGCAAGATCGTGCTCGTCGGCGGCCGCGATCACGTCGGGATCCTTCACTGATCCGCCCGGCTGGATGATGGCCGCCACGCCGGCCGCGGCGGCTTCATCCACGCCGTCGCGGAACGGGAAGAACGCATCGCTCGCCAGCACGGCCCCGCGCGGGTCGTGGCCCTGCTGCCGCGCCTTGTGGACGGCCAGGAACGACGCGTCCACGCGGCTCATCTGGCCGGCGCCGATCCCGATCGCCGCCTCGTCCTTGACCAGAATGATCGCGTTGGATTTGATCGCGCCTGCCGCCGCCCAGGCGAACCGCAGGTCGTTCCATTGCGCATCGGTGGGCCGGCGCGTGGTGGCGACTGTCCACCGTGCCTCGTCGGCCACCGCAGCGGCGCGGAACCGATCCTGCACCAGGAATCCGCCGCGCACGCGCTTGTAGTCGAGCGTCGGCTCGTCGGCAAGCTTCGGCAGCTCGACGACGCGCAGGTTCTTCTTCTGCCGGAACACCGTCAACGCCTCTTCGTCGACGCGCGGGGCCACGACGACTTCCACGAACAGCTCGCGCATCGCTTCGGCGGCGGCATGATCCACAACCGTATTGAAGGCAATGACCGAGCCAAACGCCGACGTGCGGTCGGTGGCCAGCGCGCGCGCGTAGGCGTCGGCGGCGTTGCGGCCGAGCGCGATCCCGCACGGCGTCGTGTGCTTGATGATCACGCAGGCGGCGCGCGCGCCCCGGTCTTGCCACGGCGTGATCGCCATGACCGCCGCGTCCACGTCGAGCAGGTTGTTGAAGGACAGCTCCTTCCCATGGAGCTGATGCATGTCGCGCATGCCGGGCTCATCGGTCACATAGAGCGCGGCGCGCTGGTGCGGGTTCTCGCCGTAGCGCAAGGGTTGCTGCTGCTCGAGCGTGAGGCTGAGCGTGGCCGGTAACGTATCACCGGACCGGGTCAGATAGCCGAGGATCGCGGCGTCGTAGGCGGCGGTGTGCGCAAATACCTTTGTCGCGAGGGCCCGCCGTCGTGCCTCGCCAACCTCGCCAACCTTGAGATCCTCGACAACCGCCCCGTAGTCCGCCGGATCGACGATCACAATCACGTCGCGATGATTCTTCGCCGCCGAGCGCAGCATCGAAGGACCTCCGATATCGATCTGCTCGATGGCTTGCTCGAAGGTCGTTTCCGGCTTCGCGATGGTTTCGCGGAATGGATAGAGATTCACGGCGACCAGGTCGATCGGTGTGATCTCATGCTCCTTCATCGCCTTCATATGTGCTTGGTTGTCACGCCGCGCGAGCAGCCCGCCGTGCACCTTCGGATGCAGCGTCTTGACCCGGCCATCCATCATCTCCGGAAATCCGGTCACCTGATCGATGGGAATGACTGTGATTCCCTCGCGCCGCAGCGCTTCGGCGGTGCCACCGGTGGAGACGATGTCCCAGCCGAGCTCGACGAGCTGGCGCGCGAAGTCCACAATCCCGCGCTTGTCCGAGACCGAGATGAGAGCTCTCATAGAGCCGTCAAGAAACTGTCACACCATTTGCTGCGCAAGCTCCAGCACTACCCGTGGCAACAGCCGGTGTTCGGCTTCCAGGACGCGCGCCGCGAGCGTCTCGGGCGTGTCTCCAGGCAGCACTGGAACTCTTTCCTGCTCAATGATCGCCCCGCGGTCAAACTCCTCGTCCACAAAGTGCACCGTCGGTCCCGATTCCCGGGCGCCGCTGGCCAGCACCGCTTCATGCACGCGATGGCCGTACATCCCCGGACCGCCGAACTCGGGCAGCAGGGCGGGGTGGATGTTGATCATCCGGCCGCGGAACCGCGCGACCAGCGAAGGATGGATGAGCTTGAGGTACCCCGCGAGCACCACCAGCTGGGCGTCAGCCAGGGCGGCGTGCAGCTCACTCGGGTCCTTGGTATCGCGCAGCACCGTCGTCGGCACGCCTGCCTTGCGCGCGCGCTCCAGCGCTCCGGCGTCGGGCCGGTTCGAGATGACGCGCGTGATGCGGACGATCGGTGAGTCGTGGAATGCGTCGAGGAGGGCCTGCAGGTTCGTGCCGCCGCCCGATACCAGCACGGCGACACGAACCGGCGGGGGCTGCTGCGTCACTGACTACTACGATTGCACCGCGCCACCGACTTCGGCTTGGACCCGCTGGTGACGCTGAGCGTGAACGCGCCGGTGGCGTAGTGGTCGGCGGTGTTCACCACGATTTCGTATGCGCCGCTCTGGGGGAAGGTCGCGGTCAGGCGCGCGTGACAGTTGCCGCCCGAGTCGTCGTCCTGGAAGTCGCGGCCACCCGAAATCCCGGGGCCGCGCAGGAACAGATACGAATCGAACTCATCCGATTCGAGATCGATCGTGATCGTCGAGCCGGCGCGCCCCTGGATCGTCCAGGGCTGCGCGTAGGTGCTGTCACTCGTGAGCAGGACGTCGCCGCGCGAGAGGTTGCCCTGCTGCGTCTGGCCGATCGTAATGGCGTGTGGGCCGGCTGCGGCAGCTGCCGGCGCCCCCCGCCCGCTGCCGCCCCTCGGCCGCTGCGGCGGCTGGCAGTCGGCGTTCGCGTTCGTCTCCTGCACGGGCTTCGAGCCCTGCGTGATCGACAGTGAGAACCGGCCCGTCTGCTTTTCCGGATCTGACGTCGTATTCACCAGGACCCGGTACGGACCGCGGCTCGGGAACGAGCGTGAGACGCGCGCGGAGCAGCCCGGTCCGCCGTCGTCGTTGATCAACGAGGGATCGAGGTCGTCGCCGCGCACGATCAGCACCGGATCGAAATCGTCCGACGACAAATCGATCGTGATGACCTGCCCGGCCGGCGCGGTGAACTGATAGAACTTGAAATAGCTGCCGTCGGGGTACAGCGAGTCGTTGCTGGTGAGGGAGCCGGTCACCGTCTCGCCGACGCGCACCGCGGCCATCGCGCTGCTCTGCATGCTGGCCAAGCTCACCGGTGTGGCCACCGCGCCGCGGCTCGCCGCCGCGCTCGCGCCGCTCGTGAACCGGCAATTGCCCTTCGTCTCCGTGGTCGACTCACCGTCGCTGACTTTCAGCGTGAACCGGCCCGTTTGGCGCCGCGGCCGCGACGCCGTGTTCACCACGATCCGCAGGGGGTGATCGTCCTGCGCCGTGTACACGAGGCGCGCGTGGCACCCGCCGCCGCCGTCGTCGTTCTCGACGATCTTCTCACCGCGTCCGCGCGTGAGCAGGAGGTACGCGTCGAAATCGTCCGACGTCAGGTCCACCGTGAACGCCTGGTTGGCGCGCACCGGCAGGATCCAGCGCTCGAAGTACGTGGAGTCGCTCGGAAACTCGGGATCTTCGGACGACAGCGTGCCCGTGATCGTCTGCCCGATCTCGAGCAGGCCGGCGACGCGCCCGAACCCGCGGCACACCGTGTCGGCGGCCGCCCGGGCGGCGCCGCGCGCCAGCGTCAGCTTGTACTCGCCCAGCTCCGCCTGCGCGCTCGAATTCGCGTAGACCCGGTAGTTGCCGGTCGCCGGCGGCACGAACGTCAGCCGCGCATTGCACTTTTCGCCGCCGTCGTCGTTGCGCGAGAGGGAATTGCCGGACGCGTCGGCGACCAGGAGGTTCGCGTCGAAGTCGTCCGACGTCAGATCCATCGCGACCGTGTCGCCCTTGTTGCCGACGAAGGCGTACATCTTGTAGCGCGAGCCGTCCGAGAACGCCTGGTCGGTTTGCACGAGCCGGCCCGTGATCGTCTGGCCGACGCGGATCGGAATCTGGGCGGACAGCGAGGCGGAGCCGGCGCCTGCGAGCGCGGTCAGCAGGAAGACCAGTCGCACAAAGTCTCCTTGGCAGCAGGGAGCGAAAGGGGCGGAGCTAATATTTGAAACGGCGCTCCCAAAAACAATCAGGCGTCAGGGATCGAGCACCGTGAGGCGCAGAATCTGGTCGGTCGCCTCGGCCAAATCTGCGACCACCATCACGCCGAGAGCGCGAGCCCGGCCCTGGTGCAGATTGCCTTCCCCGGTCGCGACCAGAATGCCGTGACCGCCCAGCGCCAGCGCCGGCTGCACGTCCGACAGCCGATCGCCCACCCACCAGGAGCGGGCGAAGTCGATGTCGAACGCCTCCTGGGCCTGCAGGTACAGCTTGGATCCCGGTTTGCGGCACTCACACGAACCGGTGAACCGCGGGTGATGCGGGCAGAAGTAGGCGCCGTCGAGATGGGCGCCGTGTCCCTCGAGCAGCTCCACCAGGCGGCGTTGCACCGCCGTGTACTCCGCCACGGTGTAAAGCCCGCGCGCGATCCCCGACTGATTGGACACCGTGATCGCGAGGTAGCCGTGCTCGTTCAGCCGGCGGATCGCCTCCGCCGCCCCGGGGAGGAGCTTTACTTTGCCGGGCTCGTGCAGGTGGCCTGGATCTTCGATGACCGTGCCGTCGCGATCGAGAAAGACGGCGGGCGCGCGGTCAGCCATCAGCGCGCGGCATGCAGCGCGGCAATCACGGCTTCAACTTGGCCCGGAAGGATCGTGCGGGCGTCGAGCAGCACCCGGTTGCCGGCGACGCGCGCGATGATCGGCGGATCGGCGCGCCGCAGCCGCTCGGCGAGCGACTCGTCGGGAAATCCCGCGAGCCAGGTGTGCAGCTTGGCGCCCGGGAACGAGCCGCCGCCCACCTCCGAGTCGCCTTCGATCAGCTCGCCGCCGAGCCGCTCGGCGCGCGCGCGAATGCTTTCTTCGTTCTCGGTCAGCATGTTCAGCACCGGAATCTCGTGAATCGCGGTATGGCGGTCGCGATACAGCGCGAGCGTCGCCTCGAGCGCCGCGAGGGTGAGCTTGTCGGCACGCACGGCGCGCGCGATCGGGTCGGCGCGGCACGCGGCAATCGCGCCCTCCGAGCCGACGAGGATCCCCGCCTGCGGACCGCCCAGCAGCTTGTCGCCGCTGCACACGACGAGATCGGTCCCCGCCGCAACGCCCTCGGGGACCGTGGGCTCACCGCTCAATCCGAACTCCGAAAGATTCACGAGCAGACCGCTGCCCTGATCGTAGAGGCAGGACAGGCCGCGCGCATGGGCCAGCTCGGCGAGGTCGGCGACCGCGACTTCGGTCGTGAATCCCGTGACCTGAAAGTTGGAGCGGTGGACCTTGAGCAGGACTTTCGAGTCGGGAGTCAGGGCGCCTTCGTAATCGCGCGGGTGCGTGCGGTTGGTCGTGCCGACCTCCACGAGCCTGGCGCCGGAGCGGGTCAGGATGTCCGGAATCCGGAACGAGCCGCCGATTTCGACCAGCTCGCCGCGCGAGACGATCGCGTCCCCGCCGCGCGCGAGCGCGCTCAGCGCGAGCAGCAGTGCGCCGGCCGCGTTGTTCACGACGAGCGCGTCCGCCGCGCCCGTCAGCTCGACGAGCAGATCGCGGCAGTGGGCATGGCGTGAGCCGCGCGTGCCGCGGCCCAGGTCGTACTCGAGCGCCGCGTAGCCCGAGGCGACCCGCGTCAGCGCCGTGATCGCGGCCGGCGCGAGCGGCGCGCGGCCCAGGTTCGTGTGCAGCACGACGCCGGTGGCATTGATCACCGGCGCGAGCGACGGCACGGCGAGCCGCCGCAGCGCGGCGCGCACCGCGGCATCCCAGCCTTCGGCCGGCGGCGCGCCGCCGTTGCCGCGGGCCGCGTCCACTGCTTCACGCGCCGCTTTCACGACCAGCGCGCGCGGATGGTCGGCCAACAGGGCGACGATGCCCGGACCGGTGAGAATCGCGTCGATCGACGGGAGTTGGCGCCGAGGATCTGTCATTGAGTGACTAGGGCTCCGGGGTTCGGGGTTGGGGGGTGGTATCCCGGGGCGTCGGCTTGGGCACCGTGAAGCTCACGTCGCCGTCACCTTTCTTACCGATCAGGTTCGTCGCGCCCTGCACACGCACAACGTAACGGGTGTCGACCTTCATCGGGCGCGCCAGCACGATCACGATCTTGTCCGATGGGACGGGACGGCGCGCGAGCAGTTGGCGCACGAGCGCGGTATCGACGTACTGCCGGGTCTCTCGGTCCGCCGGTCGGTCGGTCGGCCGCTCGGCCGGTGGCGCAGGAGCGGGACGCCGAGCGGGCGCGGCGCTATCGCGAATCGCGCGCGTCGTGTCGCGCGCGGCCGCTTCGGAATCCGCCTTCGCGCGCGCCGCGGTTTGGAGCGAGTCGTATTGCCGCTGCGAGAGAATGTGGCTGAGGGCGACGGGGGTGGAATCGGGCAGCTCGAGCACGTGAAGAGTCGTCGTGTCGAATGATTGCGTGGGCTCGAGCGGCTGGCTGAACTCGACCCGCACGGTGATCGAGTCCACGAACGTCGCGGTGCGCGGGCGCGGCGGCACCGTGTCGTGCGGGAAGGTGAACAGCGCCACGTTGCTGCTCGAGTCGAGCGTCACTTCGACGGAATCGTACGCTTCGCGGATTCCGCGACGGCGATCGCCGTTCTGGTCGGCCGTCGCATAGACGATGTACCGACCCGGGCGCAGGTTCTCGATGTTGAACTGGCCGCCCGAATCGGCGACGGTCAGGTAGCCGACGGTGTCGGGGAGCGGGACCGCTTCGATCAACGCGCCGAGCAGAACCGTCTGCTCCACCCACCTGAGCGCGATTCCGCCGAGGCGCGCGTGGCCGAATTCGGGACCGGTCGAGAACAGCACCGTGGCGGACGAGTCGAACCGGTTGCGGCGCAAATCGGAGAAGCCGGGTAAGACCTGCAGCCGATAGACGCGCCGCTTCCAGCCTTCCTTCGGCTTGACGCTGATGCTGCTGCGATGCCAGCTCACCTTCACCGGCCCGGCGACCGGCGACAGCAGGATCTGTTGCGCGAGGCCGGTGACCTGGCCTCCGCCGACCCCTCCACCACTGCTCGGCTGCTCTTCGACGGTTTCGTCGAATTGAATCACGAGGTTGTCGTCGAAATCGGGAACGACCGCGCCCGATTCCGGTTTGATCGAGATGATCCGGGGAGGCGCGGCGTCGGGCGGCCCGCCGGGCGGGTCGCCGACACTGGCGCACGCGAGCACCGCACCGGCCGCGCCGGCTACGAGCAGCCGAGCGATTTGAGCTTCCCGGCCAGAACGTCGCGCTGATCGCGCCATGCCTTTTCCTTTTCGCGCTCCTTGGCCACGACCTCCTGCGGCGCGCGCGAGACGAAGCTCTCGTTGGTCAGCCGGGCGGAAAGACCCTGGAGCTGCTGTTCCAGCCTTGCTTTCTCTTCTGACAGCCTGCGGCACTCGTTGCCGACGTCCACCAGGCCTTCCAAGGCCACGACCACTTCGCTGCCATCGCCGAACACGGCATGGGCACCGACTCCCTGAGCGGCAGCACCGGTCTCGAGGATGTCGAGGGTGTCGAGGTTGGCGAGGCGGACGATGGTGTCCCGCTCGCCTTCGAACGTCGCCGGCTTGTCGCTGCCGCGCGGCACGATCGTGGCCTTGAGCTTCGTCTTGGGCGTCACGCGGTACTCGGCGCGGATCGAGCGAATGCGCTCGATCGCGATCTTCACGCGGCCGAACTCGAGATCGGCCCGCGGGTCCTCGAGCTCCGGGCGCACGGTAGGCCATTGTGAGACGGCGAGCAGCTCGCCGGTCTTCCGCACCGGTAGCTGCTGCCAGAGCTGCTCAGTAATGAAGGGAACCACCGGGTGCAGCAGCCGCAGCACGGTGTCGAAGCAGTACGCGAGGACCACCTTGGGCACGGGATCCGCGAGTCTGGGCTTCACGGCCTCGATGTACCAATCCGCGAGCTCATTCCAGGCAAACTCAAAACAACGCTTTGCCGCTTCATCCAGGCGAAAGGCGGCGAGCGAGTGGGTCGCTTCGCGGATCACGGCTTGGGCGCGCGAGAGGATCCAGCGATCGGCGAGTGTGAAGGAGCGCCGGTCCACCGACTCGAGCGTCGGAACGCTCGCGGGAAGCTGGCCGAGCACGAATTGCCCGATGTTCCAGAGCTTGTTCGCGAAGTTGCGGCCCGGCGCGAACGTGGTCTCGAGGTCGTCGGGGTCTAGCATCAGGTCCTGGCCGAGCGCCGTGTTCGCGATGCAGGTCCAGCGCAGCGCGTCGGCGCCGAACTTCTCGACCACCACGAGCGGGTCGATGCCGTTGCCGAGTGACTTCGACATCTTGCGATGCTTCGTGTCGCGCACGATCCCGTGCAGAAACACTGTGGTGAAGGGCTTCCGTCCCATGAAGTGGTAGCCCGACATCAGCATGCGGGCGACCCAAAAGAACAAGATGTCGGGGCCGGTGACGAGGGTGTGGCCCGGATAGAACCGTGCCAGATCGGGCGTCTTGTCGGGCCAGCCGAGTGTCGCGAACGGCCAGAGCCAGGACGAGAACCACGTGTCGAGCACGTCGGGATCCTGCTCCACCGGCCCGCTGCACTTGGGGCATTGCTTCGGATCCACGCGATCGGCCCACTCGTGCTTGCACTGGGTGCACGTGAACACCGGAATGCGGTGCCCCCACCACAGCTGCCGCGAGATGTTCCAGTCGCGGATGGTGTTCATCCAGTTTTCGAACGTCGCCCGCCAGCGATCGGGCACGATCGTGAATTCGTTGTTTGCGTACCCCTGCATTACTTCAGCGGCGAGCGGTTTCATCCTCACAAACCATTGATCCGAAAGGCGAGGCTCGACGACCGATTCACAGCGGTAACACCTGCGGATCGAATGCCGATGTTGCTCAACCTTCTCGAGGAGGCCGTCCTTCTCGAGAAGCTTGGTTATCTGTTTTCGGGCATCGAAGCGATCGAGCCCTTGGAGGGTCTGAGGGACTCTGGGCGACCGTTCCATGCGACCGTCTTCCGTCATGATCAATGGCTTTTCGACACCAGGCCACCAGCGATTCGCAATATCAAAATCGTTCGCGTCGTGCGCAGGCGTGACTTTCAGCATGCCAGTGCCGAACGCCAGATCGACCTCCGGATCCAGCCCGATCGGAATCATTTGACCGGAAAGCGGAATCCTCACTTGCTTGGCCTTCATGCCGGCATATCGCTTGTCGGTCGGGTTATAGACCAGACCGATATCGCCGAACATCGTCTCCGGCCGAGTTGTCGCGACGGTTACTGTGCCTGACCCGTCAGCCAGCGGGTATTTGATGTAGTACAAAGTGCCGTTTGTCTCGTGGTGCTCGGCCTCTTCATCCGAGAGCGCGGTGAGGCAGCGCGGGCACCAGTGGATCACGCGGTGACCGCGATAGATCAGCTTCTCCTCCCACAGTCGCACGAACACCTCACGCACCGCGCGTGAGTATTCGGGGCTCAGGGTGAAGCGGGTGCGGCTCCAATCACAGGAGCTGCCGATCACCTTGAGCTGCTCGAGGATCGTGCTCCCGGTCTTCTTCACGAATTCCCAAGTGCTGCGGATGAACGCCTCGCGACCCACGTCGAAACGGGTCTTCCCCTCAGCGGCGAGCTGCTTCTCGATCACGTTCTGCGTGGCGATGCCGGCGTGGTCGGTCCCCGGCAGCCACAGCGCCGCGCGGCCGCGCATCCGCTCGAAGCGGATGAGCACGTCCTGCGTCACATTGTCGAGGCCGTGCCCCATATGGAGGACAGCGGTGACGTTGGGCGGGGGAATGACGATGACGTACGGCTCGCCGTCAGCCCGGGGCTGGAAGATCCCCGCATCGAGCCAGCGCTTGTAGATGGCGGGTTCTACGGGCCGCGGATCGTATGCCATTCCTTAATATAGAAGCGGCCACTAGAATATCGTCCAATGACTGCGCCGAAGTCTTTCCCGGCCGACGACCGACTGCCGCCCGCGCGCGTGGTGCGCTGGGTGCTGCTCGCGGGTCTGATTCTGTTTTCCGCCGGCCTCTATTTCCGCTTCGGGTTGGACGTGCAGCCACTGGGCACCGTTCACGCGGCGCCGACGACTCCAGC
>DASTDR010000499.1:0-2525 GCA_035710265.1 Gemmatimonadales bacterium
CGGGGCCGGCGCCGGCCGCGATGCGAGCGGCGGCAGGAGCAGCCTTTTCGCAAGCGCCAGGGCATGCGCCAGGTCGTATTGGCCGCCGATGCGGCCGACCACCCAGTCGGCAAGCTGCCGTCGCTGCGCGCCGTCCAGGCCGCGGCGGCGCAGGACGCGCACGCGCAGGCCTTTCAGCTCGGAGAGTCGCACTGCTCTCACGCCTGCGGCGATGTCGGCTTCGACGATGCAGCGCGGATCCGGCCCGGTCTCGAGCGGACCGACGTACATCGCGACGTGCGACCAGGGCGATCGCGTGACTCGTCTGACCAGGGCGGCTACGCGGGTATTGCCGTCGGTGAGCAGGACATCGCCATGCATGAGCACCGCCGCCAGATCCTGCGGGTCGGCGCTCGGCGAAGCAGCGGGGCGCTTGACCGGCTGCGCGAGATAAGACGCCAGCGCATTGAGCAGGCGGATATGGATGGAAGGAAGTTCGGCGCGCACCGCCGTATCCTCATGTGCGCACGTTGAGCGCTGATGTCGCGCCGCCGCGCCAGCATTACCACCGTAGGCGGACGCTGACGACGGTTAACAGCCCGTTTCATCCGTAACCCCCGCGCGGCGCGGCTGACGCACTGCGGGCACGTCGCCGCGCCATGCTGGGTCCATGGAACAAGCACTCACCCGCGCAGCGCCCCAACGTCCAGGAGCCCGACCCATGCGCGCTTTCCTCGCAGCACTACTTGCTTCTTGGCTTCTTCCCGCCGCGGCCGCGGATCTCGCCAAGCCCGTGATCCTCGTGGCCAAGCCCGAGTTGCGCGATCAGCTCTACGGGGCAAGCGTGCTGGTCGTTGCGCCGCTCGGCGGCGGCCAGCACGTCGGCTTCATCGTCAACCGGCCGACCGAGGTCACGCTCGGAAAGCTCTTCCCGGAGCACGCGCCCTCGCAGAAGGTGGTGGACCCGGTGTACCTCGGCGGGCCGGTCCAGTCCGGCCTGATCTTCGCGCTCGTGCAGCGCCGCAGCAGCCCGGGCGGGAATTCGTTCGAGATCATGCCGGGCCTGTTCGCCGCCTACGAGGAACCCGTCGTCGACGGCATCATCGAGTCGGGCGCGCAGCGCGCGCGCTTCGTCGCCGGGCTTGTAGCCTGGCGCCCGGGCGAGCTCGAAGCCGAGATCGACCTCGGCGCCTGGATCGTGCTGGATGCGGACCCCGAGCTCGCCCTGCGCAAGCCCGAGGGCCTGTGGGAAGAGCTCGTGCGCCGCTCGCTCGTGCGCAGGAACGCCGTCTGATGGACAAGTAATCGCTCGACTCATACGAAGGTATCGACCGGAACCATCGTCCGATCGACCGGCATCGGGTGGTCTGGTGTGATTGCGCGCGCATTTGCGTGTGTTCCTTCTCTCAACCAAGGCCAAAACCATGACCACCGATACCGACGCTCTCCTCGTTGCCACGGCGCCCGACTCGCGCCAGACGCAGAAAACCTCGATCCGCCCCTTCACCTACCGGGCCCCGCAAAGCGAGCTCGACGACCTCCGCCGGCGCATCCTCGCCGCGCGCCTGCCCGAACAGGAGCCGGTCTCCGATTTCTCGCAGGGCGTGAAGCTCGCGACCGTCCAGAAGCTCGCGCATTACTGGGCCACGCAATACGACTGGCGCAAGGTCGAGGCGAAGATGAACTCCTACCCGCAGTTCCTCACCGAGATCGACGGGCTGGACATCCACTTCGCCCACGTCCGCTCGAAGCATGAGAACGCGCTGCCGATCATCGTCACGCACGGCTGGCCGGGCTCGCTCATCGAGCAGATGAAGATCATCGACCCGCTCGTCAATCCGACCGCTCACGGCGGCAAAGCGTCGGACGCCTTCCATGTCGTCGTCCCGAACATGCCGGGGTACGGGTTCTCGGGCAAGCCGACTACGACCGGCTGGGATCCCGCCCGCATCGCGCGCGCCTGGGCGGTGCTGATGAAGCGCCTAGGGTATACGCGCTACGTCGCGCAAGGCGGCGACTGGGGCGCGGTCGTCGTGGACATCATGGCGACGCAGGGACATCCCGAGCTGATCGGCATCCACACCAACATGCCCGGCGTGGTGCCGCCCGACATCGACAAAGCGCTCTGGGCCGGCAGCCCGATGCCGGCGGGGCTCTCGGCCGAGGAGAAGCTCGCGTACGAGATGCTGCAGGTCACGTACAAGAACGTCCAGTACGCCTTCTACATGGCGTGGCACCCGCAGACGCTGACCGCGTTGACGGACTCGCCGGTCGGGCTCGCCACCTTCATGATCGATCACGACCCGCGCAGCCTGGAGCTCATCGCGCGCTCGTTCGACGGGCACCCGGAAGGCCTCTCGCGGGACGATGTGCTCGACAACGTCACGTATTTCTGGCTGACGAACACGGCGGTTTCCGCGGCCCGCCTGTACCTGGAGAACAAGTTCAACTACTTCTCTCCCAAGAACGTCCGGATCCCGGTCGCGGTGAGCGTCTTCCCTGACGAGCTCTACCAGGCGCCGCGGAGCTGGACGGAGACGGCGTAT
>DASTDR010000500.1:0-2934 GCA_035710265.1 Gemmatimonadales bacterium
TGGCGAGCGCCGCCAGCTCGATCAACCGCTCAACTGCGCCGAGCTCCTGACGCGCCTCGAACTTGCGGGCAAGCGCGTCGCGCTCGAGCGTAACGGCGAGATCGTGCCACGCAGCCGGTTCGCGTCCGAGCGCCTCGCCGAGGGCGAGCGACGCAAACACCAAGACGGCGGCGACGAACAGCAGGCCGAGCAAAACCCCTATGAAGCGCTGGATGATTCCCATTCGAATATGATTGGACTTCCGCGGGTGTAGTTCAATGGCAGAACATCAGCTTCCCAAGCTGAATACGTGGGTTCGATTCCCATCACCCGCTCCAGCCGTTCCCTAGATGCCGCCTGAGACGTCGGGCACCGCGCCCGTGGTGTAGCGGCTGCTTGTTAGTTCCCGAGCCCCGCCTTGCGCAGGCCATCGACGAGCCGGTCGAGAGTCGCCGGGCTCTTATAGGGCATGACCCGCCGTACGTGTTCCAACGAGTACTTGGGGTTGATTGCCATCAGTTCCCGCCACATCTGGCGCGCCTCTTCATGCCGGCCGGTATGGCCGTAGAGCGCGGCGAGATAAGCGCGCGTTACGTCCGATCGCGGCATGCGGATCAGGCGGCGCTTGAACGACGCCTCGGCCTCGTCGAAGCGTTCCAGTGCGAACTGGGCCCGGCCACAAGCGTGGATCCATAGGTCGAACTGCGGGTCAAGCCGTAACGCCCGCTCAAAGAGCCTGATCGCGTTCTCGTGCTGGCCGGCAAAATCCAATACGTTGCCGCGGCACCCATAGGCTTCGGCCCGATTGGGATCGAGTTCGATGGCCCGCTGCGCGGCTCGCTCTGCGTCGTCAAGCTGCCGCAGCCACATCAGGGCGATGGCACGCGCAAAATGCGAAGCCGGTTCGAATTGGTTTACTTCGCAGGCCTTGCCTGCTAGCTCGAGGGCTCGTTCGAGATGGTCCGCCCCGGGGTTGTTCCAACCATTCACGTACTCGGTGCAGTGAAGGATCGCCAAACTCGCGTAGGCCGGCGCCAATCCCGCGTCGATAGCAAGGGCTCGTTCCAGCATCGCGCGGCCCTCGACGAGCGCTTCGGCGGTGAATTGCAAGATACAGCTCCTGCCGCGAATCAGATAATCGTAAGCCTGCGGATTCACCTTGCCGAGATCTTCTCGGCGCACCAGCTCGCTGCTGGTGAGGTTGACCTCGAGCGCGCCGACGATTCTGCGCGTCACTTCGTCTTGCACCGCAAAGATGTCCTCCAGATCACGGTCGTAGCGTTCGGCCCAGACGTGACCGCCGGTTTCGGCGTTGATGAGCTGCACATTGATCCGGACTTTCATGCCCACTTTGCGGACGCTGCCTTCCAGCACATGTCTTACGCCCAGCTTCCCGCCAACCTCCTTGACGTCGATGCTCCGGTTCTTGAACACGAAAGACGAATTGCGGGCAATGACAAAAAGGCCGGATATCTTGGAGATATCGGTAATGATGTCTTCCGTGATGCCGTCCGCGAAGTACTCCTGCTCCGGGTCGCCGCTCATGTTGGTGAAGGGCAGCACCGCGATCGACGGCTTGTCCGGGGCTAAACGCGTCGCCGCGCCGGCGGCAGCCGCCGCCTTCGGAGCGGCACTGCTTTCAGGGCCGACCCGGTAGGCGCGTACCGGATCAGCGATGTTTTTCACCTGCTGCGAGCCCTGGTCCTCGAAGGCGGCGCCGACTCTCCCCTTGACCGCGGTGCGGATCGATTCCGAAACCGTGACGCCGCCTGGCTCGGCTAGACCTTCCAGACGCGCAGCGATGTTTACGCCATCGCCATAAACCGTCCCGTCGGTCTTTTCAATGACGTCGCCGAGGTGTACCCCGATCCGAAAGCGCATGCGGCGGTCCTCGGGCATTGCAGCGGCCGAATTCAGAAGCGCCGCCTGAACGCCAAGCGCTGCCGTAACCGCACCCGCGGCCGTGTCGAATACGGCGAGCACGGAATCTCCGGCCATATCGATGATGCGGCCTTGGTTCGCTTCGATCTGCTTGCGGAACACCGCTCTCGCGGCATCGAGAGCGGCGACAGTCGCTCGCTCATCCATCGACATCAGGCGCGAGTAGCCCGCGACATCGGCGGCCAATATCGCCGTAAGCCGGTGCTTAAGACCCTCCTCGGCCACAGATCTGATCGCCTCCTCGAACCTAGATGTACGGGGATACTACCTCGACGCCGCTAGCGCCTCAGAATGTCCGCTTTGGGTGGCGGACATTAGAGCGCAAAGTGGTCTAACCGATCCGCTCCCCGGCAGGTCAGCAGCTTCCTTTCGAGGCATGTATACAGCCAAGAGAGGTGTTAGGTGGCTGGGTTTCGGAAGAGGGACACTCGCGTTCATTCGCAGACGGGAGAATTCGTTAAGGGCCCGTAAGAGTACTCTGCCCACCGCAGAGGTCAGTCGCGTTGTGGTGCGTGGAGGACTCCTTAGAATCCGCGGCGTTAGGCGGGCCGGAATCGAACGCGTATTCAGCTTCCCAAGCGGCAACCCACATCAGCAGCGTTCCTTGCTAGGACGGTCGGCACGGTACCGATACCAGTCTGTCGGGCGTCGTTTTCCACGACGCTCGGAGCACCTTAGAATCCTTTCTGTCAGCGGGTGTAGTTCAATGGCAGAACATCAGCTTCCCAAGCTGAATACGTGGGTTCGATTGCCATCACCCGCTCCAACTTCTTGGGAGAGCTCGTTGTGGACGTACGCGCGGCCGTAGCCTGGCAAGCGGGCAAGCCGCTCTCGATCGAGACGGTGCAACTCGCCGGGCTACAGGCGGGCGAAGTGCTGGTCGAGATCAAGGCGACTGGTGTTTGCCACACCGACGAGTTCACCCGCTCCGGCGCCGATCCCGAGGGGCTCTTCCCCGCGATCCTTGGACACGAGGGCGCCGGGGTAATTGTCGATGTCGGCTCGGGGGTGAGC
>DASTDR010000501.1:0-4692 GCA_035710265.1 Gemmatimonadales bacterium
GAGCTGGTGGCCAGGAACGGACTCAAGATCGCCGCCGCGGGTACGCACCCATTTTCGTCGTGGATCGATCAACAGATCACGCCGCTGGAGCGGTACCTCGGCGTGCGGGAGGACATGGGGGAGCTGGCGCAGCGACTCCTGATCTTCGGCACGCACATCCACATCGGGATCGAGGATCGCGAGTTTCTGATCGACGCGCTCAACGTGGCGCGCTATTTCCTGCCGCACCTGATGTGTCTGTCCAGCAGCTCTCCGTTCTGGGGTGGGCGCAAGACGGGACTGAAGTCGTATCGGAGTATTGTGTGGCGCGGCTTCCCGCGGACCGGCGTCCCTCGCGCGCTCCGGTCGTGGAGTGAATACACGGAATTGGTGGACACGCTCGTGGCCACGCGCTGCATCCCGGACGGATCCAAGATCTGGTGGGACGTGCGCCCCAACTGGAGCTATCCGACGCTCGAGTTCCGGGTGTGCGACGTCTGCACGCGCGTTGACGAAGCGGTGTGCATCGCCGCCATCGTCCAAGCGATTGTGGCGAAGATCTGGAGGCTGCGCCGGGATAACATGACGTTCCGCATCTATCCGGCGGATCTCATCGAGGAGAACAAATGGCGGGCCGTGCGCTATGGGTTCGACGGGCGGCTCGTAGATTTTGGCAAAGGGGTCGAACTGCCGGCGCGGGAGCTGGTACGTGAGCTGCTGGTCTGGTTCATTGACGACGTTCTGGACGAGCTCGGCAGCCGCAAGGAAGTCGAGTATGCCTTCCGCATTCTCGACGAGGGGTCCAGCGCGGACCGTCAGCTAGCGGTCTACGCGCGCACCGGGGATTTCAAGGCCGTCGTCGATCACGTGATCGCCGAAACGGCGGAAGGATTGTAATGGCGGTCATTGGCATCACGACACAAACCCTCGAAGCGATTCCCGAACAGCTGCCGCGCTGCTGGGTCATGAGCCAGCGGTACGTGCAGGTGCTGACGCAGGCGGGCGCGATTCCGTGGCTAGTGCCGCTGCTCGAAGGCGACGAAGCGTCGCTGCGCCGGATCTACGAGCGGCTCGACGGCCTGTTCCTGCCGGGCGGGGTCGACATGCACCCATCCACCTACGGCGAGTCGCCGAGTCCGTTGTGCGGCCACACCGATCCGGCGCGCGACTGGACGGAGCTGCTGTTCGTGCGCTGGGCGCTGGCCGACCGGAAACCGGTGCTCGCCGTCTGTCGCGGCGCGCAGGTGCTCAATGTGGCGGTCGGGGGCTCGCTGTACCAGGACGTCGGCGCGCAGCACCCGGATGCCATCAAGCACGACCATTTCCCGCTCAACGGCCGGCGCCGCGACGAGCTGGCGCACGAAGTACAGGTCGCGCCCGGATCGCGGCTGCACCGCTTGCTCGGGGCGGACACGCTGGCGGTGAACAGCATGCATCATCAGGGGATCGCGCGGCTGGCTCCCGGCCTCCGCGCCGTGGCCACGTCGCCCGATGGGCTGATCGAGGGTGTCGAGGGCGGAAGCAACGGGGAGTTCGTGCTCGGCGTCCAGTGGCATCCCGAGGATCTGGTCGACGTCGATCCGCGCATGCGCCGGTTGTTCGACGCTTTTCTCGCGGCCGCGAGCCCATGACGAAGTGCGGGACCGTGGTGCTCGCCGGCCGGCCCAACGTCGGCAAATCCACGTTGCTGAACAAGCTCGTCGGCGAGCATCTCGCGATCGTATCGCCCAAGCCGCAATCGACCCGCATGCCGGTCGTCGGGTTGCTCACCCAGGGCGACACGCAGTTCATCTTCACCGACTCGCCGGGTTTGCTCGAACCCGAATACCAGCTGCACGAAGCGATGCGGCGCGCGGCGCTGCGCGCGATCGACGACGCTGAGGTGATCGGATACCTGCATCCGCTCGGTGAGTATCCGGCGCCGCCGCTGGCGAGCGTCGCGCAGCTCGAGCGCGCGCCGCGCGCGCCGATCGTCACGATCTACACCAAGGCCGATCTGGTCGCTCCCGCCGGGCGTTCGGACGTGCTCGCGGTGTCCGCGCTGACCGGCGCCGGAATTGACATGATGTTGACCGCGCTGCGCGACCGCCTGCCGGACAGCCCGTTCCACTACGACGCCGATGAGCTGGCGACGCAGCCCATGCGCTTCTTCGCCGCGGAATTCATTCGCGAGGCCGCATTCGAGCTGCTGCATGAAGAGCTGCCGTACAGCGTTGCGTGCGAGATCGATGAGTTCCGGGAGAGCGCCGAGCCGGTATATATTCGGGCGATGTTGTACGTCGAGCGGGACAGTCAAAAAGGGATCGTCATCGGTGAGGGTGGCCGCACCATCAAGGCCCTCGGCGCTGCGGCGCGCGCGAAAATCGAGGCGCTGCTCGGTCAGCGCGTCTTTCTCGATCTGCACGTCAAAGTACTGCCCAAATGGCGCCGCAATGAACCCGCGCTCAAACGCCTGGGGTACGCCGGCTCATGAGCCTCGCGCCCGACCTGCTCGAAATCCTCGTCTGTCCCAAGTGCAAGGGCCCGCTGGAGCATCGCACCAATCCCGAGGCGCTGGCGTGCCACGCCTGCCGGCTCGTGTATGCCGTCGAGGATGACATTCCTATCATGCTGATCGATGAGGCGACGCCGTTCTGACGGGCGGTCGTCCGGTCTGACGACCGGACGGACGGTCCTCGCGGTTCTGATCCTGGCCGTCGGGCCGTCCGGCCGCGGGGCCGTCGCCCAGGAACAACCCCTCAACGCCGGCGCGCTGTTCTTGGTCTTTCCAGTAGGCGCTCAGGCCGTGGGTATGGGCCAGACCGCGATGGCAGCGGCGGGGCGGGGGGATGCGGCGTTCTGGAACCCGGCGGGCCTCGCCACGATCCCCGACGACGAGTTTTCACTGCACAGCGCGACCCTGGTGGCGGGCCGCAGTCACGTGCTGGGCGCCTACTTTCCGTCGCGGGGGATCGGGGTGATCGGCGGCGCCGTCTACCTCGTGGACTACGGCGATCTCGACCGCACCGACAACAACGGGAACACGATCGCGCGCATCGCCCCGCGCAACTTCGAGTTTCTCGCCTCGTACGCGACGAGCCTGAGCGGCTCGTTCACGCTCGGCGTCAGCTACAAGCTGATTCAATTCCGCGTCGACTGCAGCGGCGACTGCCGTGACTTTCCGTCGGGGACCGGCGCGACTCACGCGCTCGATTTCGGCGGGCAGTTCCGGTTGGGGTCGGGCGGACCGCTGCGCGTCGGCGTCGCGCTCCGCAATGTCGGCTTCCGGCTGCAGGTCGAGAATCAGGCGCAGGCCGACGAGCTGCCCACCCGGTTCGCGGTGGGCGCGCAGTACGAGCTGCGCTTGCGTCCCGCCGAAGGCCGCACGCTCGAGGAAGCGTTCGACCTGAAGCTCGCCGCCGATCTGGATAGTCCCTGGGGTCAGGCCGGGCAGTCCGAGACGCGGCTGGGCGTCGACGTCGGCTACCAGAAGCTCGTGCGCGTGCGCGCCGGCTACGCGTTCGTGCAGGACGGCTTGAGCGGCCCCAGCGTCGGGCTCGGTCTCGAGAGCGGCTCGCTCGGCGTGGATCTCGCCCGCGCCTTTCTGACGGGATCCGATCTGCAGGTTGCCAGCCCGACCTTCTTTTCCTTCCGCGTGACGTTCTGATGTCCCCGGCGGCACTCTGTCTCGTGCTGCTGCAGCAGCTCGGGAGCGTCCAGTACGCGCAACGGGTCGCGCGCGAGGACAGCGCGCGCGCCGCGAGCGTGTACGTTCGCCCCCTCGCGTCGTTGATCGTGCCGGGCAGCGGCCAGCTCATGGCAGGGCAGGACCGGGGCGCCGTGTATCTCGCTGCTGAGGTGTATTTGCTGTCGCGGTACCTGCAGCTCGATCATCAAGCCACCGAGGAAGCGCGGCGCTATCAAGACCTGGCGTTCGACGTCGCCCGGCGCGCGTTCCAACCGACGGGGCGCGATACGATTTTCGAGTACTACGAGCAGATGGAGCGGTTCGTGGAAAGCGGGGTGTACGACTCGGACCCCGGATCAGCGCTCGTTCCGGAAAGGGATTCGAAGACCTACAACGGCTCCGTGTGGCTGCTGGCGCGCCGGACCTTTTGGGCAGACCCCAACGTGGAGCCCCCGCCCACCTCTCCGCAGTACTGGAACGCGCTCCAGTTCTATCAGGCCCGCGCCGTTACCGAGAATTATCAGTGGAGCTGGCGCGATCACTCGCTCGAGCATCAAGTGTTTCGCGATTACGTCCGGCGCAGCGATAACGCGTTCCGTCGCGCCCAGAGCCAGATCGGCCTGTTGCTGGCGAATCACCTGGTGAGCGCGATTGATGCGCTCATCTCCGCGCGCATGAGCGCCGCGGCCGGACGCAACGCTGAGATGCAGACGTCCGTCGGCATCGGGGGACGGACGCAGGTTCGGTTCTCCATCTCCTTTTGATCCTTCGCCATCTTCTTACAGGAATCTCCCCATGGACTGGATGACAAGTCCCGAGGCGTGGCTCGGCCTGCTCACGTTGACGCTGCTCGAGATCGTGCTCGGCATCGACAACATCATCTTTATTTCGATTCTCGCGGGGAAACTCCCGGCCGAGCAGCAGCTGCGCGCGCGGCGTGTAGGCCTGCTCGGCGCCATGCTGACGCGCATTGCGCTGCTCGCAGCGCTGGCCTGGATCATCCGACTCACGGCGCCGCTGTTTGCGGTGTTGGGCCGCGACTTCTC
>DASTDR010000502.1:0-4837 GCA_035710265.1 Gemmatimonadales bacterium
GCACGGCAATCTCCCGTACCCCGAGGGCACGGCGTGCGCGGAGGTACTGATCGCCGGAGACAAGGGTGGCATTCACGCCCGGACGGTGTTCCAGGCATTCGGCATCGCCTTCGTCTACAAGTTTCTGATGACGGCAGTCCGGATGTGGCGGGACAACCCCGGCGGCGTGATGCGCGGCTACCAGAACGCCGAGCTGCGCGTAGAGGTGAGTCCCGAGCTGCTCGGCGTCGGATACATCATCGGGCCGCGTATTGCGGGTTACTTGTTTGCCGGCGGCTGCCTCGCGTACGTCGTGCTCATGCCGGCGATCAAGCTGTTCGGCAGCGCGATGACCGAGCCGATGTTCGGGACGACGACGTTGATCCGCGACATGAACGCTGGTGAGATTCGGGCCGCGTTCGTGTTCTACATCGGCGCCGGCGCCGTCGCGACCGCCGGGATCATCGCCCTGGTGCGCTCGCTCCCCACGATCATGTCGGCATTCCGCGCCGGTTTCGCCGACATGCGCGCGAGCCGGCTCGGCCAGGCGGTCGAACGCAAGCTGCGCACCGACGACGACCTCCCGATCACCGTCACCGTCTTTGGGTCAGTCGGGCTCGCGATCATTCTGGCGCTGCTTCCGCAGATTGGCGTCAATCTGCTGGGCGCGGTGCTGATCATCATTTTCGGGTTCTTCTTCACGACAGTGTCATCGCGCATCTGCGGCCAGGTCGGAAGCTCCGCGAATCCGATCTCGGGCATGACGATCGCCGCGCTGATCGCGATTTCCTTCGTCTTCTTGTTGCTCGGCTGGAACCAGATCGACGATCGCGTGCGCGCGATCTCGATCGCCTGCGTGATTGCCGTCGCCGTCGCCAATGGCGGCAACACGTCCCAGGACCTGAAGACGGGCTTTCTGGTCGGCGGCACGCCGCGACGCCAGCAGATCGCCATTCTGATCGGCGCGGTCGGCTCGGCGCTGGCGGTCGGATGGACGCTCACGTTCCTGAACGAGTCGTACAGTTACCCGGTGCCGGAAGCCCGCGCGGGCTTCGTGGCGCCGGCGAGCGGCACCAGCCAGGACGGCAACGTCGTCGTGCACGACGAGACGATGAGTCGCTTCAGCATCGGCGGTAGCGACTCGGTCGACAACAACAGCTACCAGGTCATCCGGATCTACGTCGAAACGCAGGGCGTACCGCCCGGCAAGTATCTCGTCGATCCGGCCAGTCACGAGATCCGCTACGTGGTTGACCCCGGAATCGGTGGGAGGATTCGGGAATACCGCGGCCAGGCGTTGACGCGCCTCGATTCTCCCAAGGCCACGCTGATGGCACTCATCACCGACGGCATTCTGACGCACAGGCTGCCGTGGGCGCTGGTGCTCATTGGAGTGTTCCTGACCATCGCGATCGAGCTGATGGGCGTGTCGTCGCTGCCGGTCGCGGTGGGCGTGTACCTTCCAATCACCACATCCGCCGGGATGTTCGCGGGCGGGATCATCCGCTGGCTCGTGGAGCGGCGGGTCCGCTCGGACAACCGGTCGCTCGCGGAAATCGAATCGGGGCCGGGGGTCCTGTTCGCGAGCGGCCTGATCGCGGGAGGCGCGATCTGCGGGATCGCGGTGGCTGCGATCGCCGGCTGGGGCAGCCGCACCGGCAAATCCGCCGAATGGCTCTCCGAGGCGTTGGGAATCCACGAGGCGCTCGGCGGCATCGCGACATCCAGCATCGTTGCCCTGGTCATGTTCACAATCCTGGCGGTGCTGCTGTACCGCACCGGACTCCGGAAGCAATAAAAACATTATGCCGACAGTATCGTGACAGCATGACGACAAATACCGTGGATTTCCTGAAGAAGCTGCTGAGCACCCCGGGGCCCTCCGGATTCGAGCAGGCGCCGGCACGTGTGTGGCGCGACGAGGTCAAAGGCTTCGCCGACGACGTGCGTGCCGACGTGCATGGGAACTCCGTGGCCTCGCTCAACAGCAAAGGGAAACCGCGCGTCATGTTCGCGGGCCACATCGACGAGATCGGGATTCAAATCACGCACATCGACGAGGACGGGTTTCTCTACTTCAGCGGGATCGGCGGGTGGGATTCGCAGGTCCTCGTGGGGCAGCGCGTGGTGCTGCTTGCAAAGCAAGGTCCCGTTCACGGCGTCGTAGGCAAGAAGGCGATTCACCAGCTCAAGAAAGAAGATCTGGATCGGGTCACCAAGGTGATCGATTTGTGGATCGACATCGGTGCCGCCAATCGCGACGAAGCGATCGGACGGGTACGGGTGGGGGATGCCGGAGTGATCGATACGCGCGTGGAGGAATACCCGAACGGCCGCATCGTGTCGCGCTGTCTCGATAACCGGATCGGCGCCTACGTCGCCGCCGAGGCAATGCGCCGGCTCGCGGCGCAGCGGCCGAAGCACGCGGCCGTGTTCTCCGTCGCGTCAACGCGCGAGGAGATCGCGTGGCACGGGAGCGGCGCGCGCACCAGCGCGGTGGGCATCGAGCCTGATGTGGCGATCGTGGTCGACGTCACCCACGCCACCGATTACCCGGGCGCGGACAAGAAGCACGCGGGCGATCATAAGCTGGGTGACGGCGTGGTATTGAGCCGGGGCTCGTCGGTGAGCCCCGTCGTGTTCGACCTTCTGGCCGAATGCGCGGAGCAGGCGCAGATCCCCTACGCGGTGCAGGCGGCGCCGCGCGACACGGGGACCGACGCGGACGCGATCTACAATGCAATGCGCGGGATCCCCACCGGCCTGGTGAGTGTCCCCAATCGCTACATGCACAGCCCCAATGAGATGGTGGCGCTGCAGGACCTCGATCGCGCCGCGGAGCTGCTCGCCGCGTTCGCCCGCAGACTTGAGCCGGGCATGGACTTCATTCCCCGCTAGAAAAAACAGAGCCCCGGCAGGCAGCCCGGGGCTCTGAGTTGGTCAGGAGTGTGCTGCTCGTTACGGAAGCATCTCGCCGAAGTTCGTCTCCAGCCGCGTCATGAACGGGCTATCCAGCGTATGCTCCAAGCCGTTGCCGGAGCAGGCGGTACCGGCCACCGGCTGCGTGCGAGTGTAGCCCGCCTGCGGCACAACGCAGACCCACCACACCTTGTTCGAGTTTCCAAGACCCGGGAACAGGTACATCCCTTCGGCATTGGTCGTCGCGGTGGCGACGAGCTGTCCGTCCCAGTACAGCTGGATGGTCCAGCCCGACAGGCCCATTTCGCCGGCGAACACGTCTTGGGTACCGTTGCCGTCCACGTCCTCATAGACGACGCCGCGAGCTTCGTGAATACCCGTCGGATAGCTACCTGACGGCGGCGGCGGCGGGGGCGGAGGCGGCGGAGGCGGAGGCGGCGGCGGCGGTGGAGGCGGCACCGGGTCCGAGCATTTCTTGTCGAGACCGAACGGTGCGTGACCTTCCGCCTGGGCACGTGCCAGAGCGGCCGCGTGCTCCGCCTTACAATCGGCGATCTCGGACGCGGTACGGGCCTTCGGCTTACTGCCGCCGCTCTGCGCGGCGACTGACCCGAAGGGCAGCGCCAATAGCGCGACAACTGCGAGAACAACGCGAACGCTCTTCATATGCTCTCCTGACCGGGTAAAAAGGGTGCGTAGCAAATGCACCCACCACACGGGCAAGATCCGCACCGAACGCCGGCGCATCGCCCCTAAGTGGTGTAATGGCAGGAGTTAACCGAGTGCCACGGCAGGAAAAACGGCCGTGCTTCTGTCTTATTATTTGACGTTGTATTATGCTATTTTTTAGGCGTAATGCAAGACGACATAAAGGCAGCAAAAACTGCCTAGTTTCGCCTCAAATCGATCAACGCCGACTGCGCGGCGGTCCGTACCTGTTTGTCGCCGTCATCGGCGAGTCCTTCGAGCGTCCCAATCGCCGCCGGTGTTGCTGCCAGGCGTAGCGCCTCCACGGCAGCGATCCGAACAGCCGCAGGCTTCCGGCCGAACAGCCGTCCTCCCGGCTGCGCGAACTTGATCAGCGCCTGAACAGCGGCCGGACTCGCAATCCGCCCCAGAGCCAGCATCAGCTCGCGTTCGACGTTCTCGTCTTCCTCTTCTTCCATTGCGACGACGAGCGGCATAGCCAGCGCGCTGGACTTTTTGCCCGCCACGCCGAGCGCCGCCTGCAACCGGACCTCGGGGGACTTGTCGCGCAGCGCCCGGCGCAGCGGCTCGGCAGCCGCGCTGTTACCGATCTTGGCGAGCGCAAGCGCGGCCGCCTTCCGCACTCGTTCGTCGGCGTGACTGAGCTGCTGTCCGAGCGCCGGGACCGCTTCTTCGAGGCCGAGCTCGCCGGCGAGCTCGGCGATGTTTCGCGCCACGAACCACTGCGGATGCCCCAGCATGTGAACCAGCTGGTCGGTGCCTTCCTTCATCCCCGTCAGCGCCATGAAGAGCCCGCGCCGCTCTTCGATCGTTGGCGCCGCCGCTAAGAGGTCGAGCAGGACCTCCACCCCATCCTCCCCTGCCCTGCGCAGCACCAGCAGCGCCGCGTCCCGGTCAGCCGGATGATTCGCCACCGCGGCAATCGCCTCGAGCAACGCCTTGCTGTACATACGCTTGAGCGCGATGGAGTACTGGCGTTTGCGCGACGCGTCCGAGACTTGCTGCTCGGCTTTCACCACGCCCGCGATGATCGCCAACGCCTGCGCCGTCCGCGTGTTCTTCATCGCGCTCTCGAGCTGGCGACCCAGCACCGCGAGCAACTCGCCGGCGTGAGGACCTGCAGGCTTCTCGAGCAGCTGCGCGATCAAGGCGCCTGAAGAATGAGTTGCGGCGACCGCGGGGGAGAACCCGGAACTCTCGGCGGTCGACTCCCGCACGATCGCCGGAATGT
>DASTDR010000503.1:0-2352 GCA_035710265.1 Gemmatimonadales bacterium
CGCGGCGGACCGGGACGTCTGGTACGCGGGGACGTCGCCGCAAGGCCTGTTCCGTTCGGCGGACGGCGGCGTTACATGGGAGCCGTTTTCCTCGATCAACGACGACCCGCAGTTCCGCGAATGGATGGGAACCGCGCAGGACGGGACTCCGGACGGCCCGAAGCTGCACTCGGTCATCGTCGATCCGCGCGACGGCGCGCATTTCTATATCGCCATGTCGGGCGGCGGCGTGCACGAATCGGTGAACGGCGGCCGCAACTGGAAGACGCTGATCAAGGGCCTCGACGTGGTCGAGGGATTCGGCTTCGACGCCTCCAAGCCCACTTTTCACGACCCGCACTGCGTGCGCATGTGCCCCAGCGACCCGGACCGCCTGTACCAGCAGAATCACTGCGGCATCTACCGGCTCGACCGGCCGTCCGACACCTGGGTGCGCATCGGCAGGAGCATGCCGAAGCAGGTTGGCGACATCGGCTTTCCCATGGTGGTGCACCCGCGCGACGCCGACACGGCTTGGGTTCTGCCCATGAACGGCAGCACCGTCTGGCCGCGCACGAGCCCGGATGGCAAGCCCGCGATTTACGCGACCAGAAACGGCGGTAAAACGTGGCAGCGCCTCGATGCCGGCCTGCCCCGGAGCCAGGCGTGGTGGACCGTCAAGCGGCAAGCGATGACGGCGGACGCGTCGGACCCCGTGGGCCTCTACTTCGGCACGACCAGCGGCGAGTTGTGGACGAGCCGCGACGAAGGGCGCCGGTGGACCTGTATCGCGCGGCATCTGCCGGAGATCTACGCCGTCGAAACGGCGGTGCTGTAGAAAAAATTTAACAGGATTTACAGGATTTACATGATTACAGCGAGCAGGAATTACGAAGATTAATGTTCTGATCCTGTGAATCTTGTTAATCCTGTCTATTTTTTGCCAGCCTCATGAAAGTCCTGATCCCCAGCGCGCTGCGCTCGTACACCGAGCGCGGCGAGACCGAGGCGAGCGGCGCCACGCTCGCCGCGCTGCTCGTCGACCTCGAGCGCCAGTACCCGGGAATCCGGTTCCGCATGATCGACGAGCAGGACCGCATACGGCGCCACATCCGCGTCTTCGTCAACGGCGAGCAGGCGCGCGATCTCGCGCAGCCGCTTGCCGCGGCCGACGAGGTAATCATCGTCCAGGCGCTCTCCGGCGGATGACGGCCCCGCATCCCCGGGTGATGTCGATTGGCGGCCGATAACCGAGCAAAGGAGAGTTCACATGTCATACGTCGATGGATTTGTAGTGCCCGTCCCGAAGAAAAAGCTGAAGGCCTATCGCCGCATGGCGCAAAAGGCGGGCAAAATCTGGCGCGATCACGGTGCGCTCGAGTTTCGCGAGTGCGTCGCTGACGACGTCAAGGTCGGCAAGCGCACGTCGTTTCCACGGAGCGTCAAGTTGAAGCGCGGGGAAACGGTGTTCTTTTCGTACATCGTGTTCAAATCGAGAGCCGATCGCGACCGCGTCAACGCGAAGGTGATGAAGGACCCGCGCATCAAGGGCATGGGCGACATCAAGGACATGCCGTTCGACGCCAGGCGCATGATCTACGGCGGGTTCAAAGTCCTGGTCGGGGGATAGGAGACGCCATGCGATACCTGCTGTTGTGCTGCTTCGACGAGAAGCGGTGGAATGCGATTCCGCAATCGCAGCGAGACGCGATCATGCGGGATTACGGCGCGCTGCTGCAGAGTCTCGACCAGAGCGGTCAGCACCTCGCTACTGGAAAGCTTCAGCCGACAGCGACGGCCGCCACGGTTCGCAGCCGCAACGGCAAGACGGTCGTCAGCGACGGGCCATTCGCGGAAACCAAGGAGCAGCTCGGCGGCTATCACCTGCTCGAGTGCAGGGACCTGGACCAGGCGATCTCCATCGCGAAGCGCTTTCCAACGCTGCCTTTCGGCGGCGCGGTCGAGGTGCGCGCGCTCGAAGCGTAGAGGAGACACGATGAAATACGTATGCCTCGGATACATCGAGCCAGGCAAGTTCGAGAACATGCCGGATGGCGAGCGCAACGCCTTCGTGGACGCGTGCTTCGCCTACGACGCCGTGCTTCGCGAGAATGGGCACTTTGCCGGGGGAGAGGCGCTGCAGCCCGCCAGCAGCGCGGTAACGCTGCGCTTCCAGGGCGGGAAGGTGACGCTCACCGACGGCCCGTACGCAGAGACCAAGGAACAAATCGGCGGCATCCTGATTATCGAGGCGAGGGACCTCAACCACGCCATCCAGTTGATGTCGCAGCACCCCGGCGTTCGCGGCGGTCCCTTCGAGGTCCGCCCGGCCGCGGACCTGACCGGGATGATCCGCGACAGCGAGCGGCGGCG
>DASTDR010000504.1:0-14706 GCA_035710265.1 Gemmatimonadales bacterium
TGATACGTGAGCACCCGATGTACCAGCTGGCGCTCTCGCGCCTGCGCGAGTTTTACCGCGAGCCCGAAGCAGTGTTCTGGGTATTCGGGTTTCCCATCGTCCTGGCATTCGCGCTCGGATTGGCGTTTCGGAACACGGGACCCGGCGAGCTGCAGGTCGGCGTGGCGGCGGGCGCGGGGGACAGCGTGATTGCCGCCGTCCTCGATTCCTCCCCCAGGCTCAGCGCGAGCGTGCTCGACACGGCGACGGCCCGAATGCGGCTGCGCGCGGGACGAATCGCGCTGCTGGTGGTCCCGGGCGATCCGCTTGTCTACCGGTACGACTCGACCCGGACCGAGAGCGGCCTGGCCCGGCTCGCCGTGGACGATGTGCTGCAGCGCGCCCACGGCCGCGCCGACCGCGTGGCCATCCGCGAAGACCGCACCACCGCGCCGGGGTCGCGCTATATCGACTTTCTGATTCCGGGACTGCTCGGCATGAATCTGTTGGGCAGCGGCATCTGGGGGGTGGGGTTCTCGGTGGTGCAGGCGCGGCAGCGCAAGCTGCTCAAGCGGTACATGGCCACGCCTATGCGGCGCAGCCACTATCTGCTGAGCTTCATTTTTTCCCGGCTCGTGTTCCTGCTGCTCGAAGTCGTGGCGCTGGTGGGATTCGGCTGGCTGCTGTTCGGCGTCGTGGTCCGCGGCTCGTTGGTGACGCTCATGGCGATCACGGTCCTGGGCGCATTCGCGTTCGCGGGCCTTGGTTTGCTCGTCGCGAGCCGCGCCAAGACGATCGAGGGCGTTTCGGGATTGATGAACCTCGTCATGCTGCCGATGTGGATTCTGTCGGGGACGTTCTTCTCGTACTCGCGCTTTCCCGACGCGATGATTCCGTTCGTGAAAGCGCTGCCGCTCACGGCGCTGAATGACGCGTTGCGCGCGGTGATGATCGATGGGTCCGGCGTCATGGCACTCGGCGTCCCGCTCGCGATCGTCATTGCGTGGGGCGCCGTCTCGTTCGTCATCGCGCTCAAGATTTTTCGCTGGAAGTAGTCCTCACCCCCTGACCCCCTCTCCATTCTGGAGAGGGGGAACGATCAGTCGAGTTCGGGGCGGAATAGTGCGGCCAGGCGCCGCCAGAATCCTCCGAACGCTCCCCGCACCGCGGCGCGGAACGCATCCGCGGAGTGGAATCGCTCCGCCGGATCGCTCCGCAGCGCGCGCCGCAGCACGTCCTCGAGCTCTCGCGGCACGTCGCGGCGCTCGCTCGCGAGCGGGGGCACGTCGTCCGTGGTCTGGCGCGCCAGGATCTGCTCCGGCGTTTTGCCGCTGAACGGGGGGCGGCCGAGCAGGCTGTAGTAGGCGACCGCGCTCAGCGAGTACAGGTCGGCGCGCTGGTCGACTTTTTCACCAAGCAGCTGTTCCGGCGCGGCGAATTGCGGCGTGCCGCTGCGGGACGTGGCGCCGCCGAACCGGGCGCCGCCGCGCAGCGCCAGCGCCAGTCCGAAATTGGTGATGCGCAGCCGGCCATCGGGCTCGATCAGCATGTTCTCAGGCTTCAAGTCGCGGTGGATCAGTCCTACGCTGTGCGCATGCTCGAGCGCGGAGAGACCTTCGACCAGCAAGCGTTCGGTTTGGGGCAGGGCGAAATTGCCGTGTCGCTGAATGACCTGCGCGAGGTTCGAGCCCGGCACGTACTCCATCGAATACCAGGTGAGTCCGGCGCGCCCCATAATGTCGTAGATGCTCACGATGTTGGGGTGCCGCAGCCGCGCGGCGAGCTGCGCTTCGCGCCGGAACCGCTCCGTCACCCCGGGGTCCGCCGTCAGCGCCGGGTGCAGCACTTTGATTGCCACGTCGCGCTCGAGCGCGAGATCGCGCGCGCGATAGACGCGCCCGAATCCGCCCGAGCCGATTTCCTCCAGCAGCTCGTAATCGTCGCCGAGCGCGCGCCGCAGCCGGCGCTCGAATCCCGATTCGGAAATCGCCGGTGCGGCGGCCGGCACCTGGAACGTGCCCGCGTCGCTGACGAAGTCCTCGAGCATTTCGGTCGCCGTGAAGTAGCGGTCCTTGGGCACGCGGGACAGGGCGCGCAGGATGACGCGCTCCACCGCCGCCGGAATGGCCTGGCGGTGCTGGCGCGGCGGCACGAGCCGCGCGGGGTCGGGATCCGGTGTGTGTGCCGTGAGCGCGGCGTAAATGTTGGCGGCCACGCTGTACACGTCGCTCGCCGGATCGCCGGCTTCCTTGGCACGCACCTCGGGTGCCATGAACGCGGCACTCGGATCGTCGGGAGGCAGCGGCTCGAGGTACGGGAGGCACCAGTTCGAGTAGCGGAGGTCGGTGATGACCCCCGCGCCGCTGGTGTTGAGCATCAGCGTGGACGGGACCACGCGACGCATGATGATCCCGCGGGCATGCGCGTGCTCGAGCCCGGACAACAGATCGCGGATCATCGACATCGTTTGCGGAATCGGACGGGCGCCGCGCCGCAGCGCATCCGCGAGACTTTCGCCTTCGATCCAGTTCGCCGTGCGATAGGCGATGCTGCCGATCTCGCCGGCGGCATAGGCGTGGCGAATCGCCGGATGATCGAGCGCCGCGAGCGTCTCGGTCTCGCGCATGAACCAGGCGCGCCCCGGCGTGCCCGCGATCAGATGCACGCGAATCGCCACGTGCCGCTTGAGGACGCGATCCCAGGCCTGATAGAGGGCGCGCTCCGGCGACAGCGCCACGAGGTTGTCGAGGCGGAACGCGGGCTCGAGCGCGCGCAGCGCATCGTCGAGCAGCCCGGCCGACGGAGTCTCGGTCGGTGGTGTGACTGTCGTCACACTCGGCACTGGAGAACGGGGGTCAGGTGTGCGCACCGGCGCCTAATCTAAATGAGGATTCGTCTGGCACGAATCATCGCCACGTCACAGATTGGTCCCGTGCAAGAGTACTCGCAGGTGCGCCACCGGGTCGAGCGGCGCGTGCGGCCAGACCGGCGCACTGGACTCGATCGGCGCATTACGGAACGGCGAGTCCGGCAGGTGCCGGTCATGGTCGAACGGCGCGTATTGGGCGGCTGGGATCGTCGCAGCCGGGGCGAACGGCGCTCATCGAATCCGCGCCGGCGGCTGAAGGACCGGCGCGGCTCCTGGTTGACGCTCGACATCACTCCGTCTTGACGCGCACGACGCCCCATCCTTCTCGTGCCACGCGCGCATAGCGCGCGTCCCGCAGGTAGATCGCGTGATCAGCCGTGTCCACTTCCGCCGCCAGAAAGCGCGCGAACTGCGCCATCGCGCGTCCCTCGGGCGTATCGCTGATCGCGCGGCGCACCGGGGCTGACCGGAGGTTGCGCGGCAAGCGCCAATCATCACCAGCCACGGTGTCGGCGCTCGCGTACATCGCTTCCCACGTGAACGGCCGGCCGACCTCGGTGAGTGCTGCGAAGGTTGCGTCGTTCCCAAATCTCCTCTGAGCGGTGGCGCGGATCTCGGCCTTGCGATGCCGCGCCGCGACCCCGTGCGCGAGCGAGTAGGTCCCCAGCAGCAGCAGCGCGGCGACGGCGGCCCGTTGTCGCGCGACCGGGCCCACCCAGTATCGAATCCAGCCAATGGCCCCCACGACCAGCGCGAGCGCGTAGGCGCCGAGTACCCACGAAGCAACGGCCTGCCGCGCGAGCACGATGATGAGCGTCGTGAATGCGGTGGTCAGGAGCGTGAAGCTCAGAGGAAGCCAGTGCCGATTCGCTCCCCAGGCAAGCGCGATCAGCGGCACGATCCAGAAGAACACATCAGCGATCGCAACCCAGTCGAGATAGTACCAGGTCGAGCTCCACGGCAAGAACGGGCGCCAGCCGTAAGAGCCTTGCCAGTCCATGAATGGATGACTGGCGACGGCGGCGCCGATGCAGGCGAGCAGCCAGCGCCACGGAGGCCGCGTCGCGACTCGCCAGCTCGATCCAACCAGCAGCGTCAGCAACAGGATCTGGACGGCAGCGCCGAGCAGCGAGTGGGTGATACCGCGGTGCAGCACGAGGTATGCGCCGGGCACGCGGCTGGGGAGACCGATGAGGAACTCGGTCCAATCGGGTGCGTTCGCCGCGATCGCACCGATCACACCGGCGAGGGGCACGTGCCGGTCGGCGACGGCCCGCCCCAGAGCCGCGCCGACCAGTGTGTGCGCAAGGTTATCCACCTAAAGAGGATGCGGGCGTCCGCGAAATGAGGCAATGGGCGTAGAGCCGGCGAGTCCGAGCGACCACCTTGCGCCTCCCGCCTAAATTATCGGCGTTATGTTAGCCCGCCAATGAATCTGCTCGGATGGATGCGCGCGCCGGAGGAATCGCTGGCGCAGTGGGACGATCTCGTCGCGCTCGCCACGGCGGCGAAGAGCGACGGGCTGAGGCGCACGCTGGTTTGCGGGATGGGAGGCTCGAGCCTCGTGGCCGATGTGCTGGCCGAAACGTTTCGTGTCCCGCCCCTGCACGTCCTGGACAGCACCAACCCCGCCGCGGTTCGAGCGGCTGCGGACCAGGCCGACATTCCCAACACATTGTTCGTCGTTTCGAGCAAGTCGGGCAGCACGGTGGAGACGCTTGCCTTTTGTCACCATTTCTCCGCCCACGCGCAGCCAAAGCAATTTGTCGCGATCACGGAGACCGATAGTCCGCTTGCCACTCTGGCGCGCCAGCGCGGCTTTCGCGCCGTCATTCCACATCCCCCCGGGGTCGGAGGCCGGTATTCCGCGCTCACCGCGATTGGCATGTTTCCCGCGGCGCTGGGGGGCATCGACGGTCGCGAGCTGCTCGCTCGCACGCGCCGCATCGATATCGAGGCCGCGAAAACGCTGGGCCGGCGAATCGGAGAAGCGGCAACGCGCGGTAAAGACAAGTTGTGTGTGTCGCCGCCGCCCTCGATCGCCGGTCTCGGCTATTGGATCGAACAATTGATTGCCGAAAGCTCGGGGAAAGACGGCCGCGGCGTCGTTCCAATCGTACAGGACCCGGTGCGCGCTTCGCTGCCCGACATGCAAACGGCGGGCCCGTCCGACTTCTCGGCCGACCCACTGGATCTGGGGATCGAGTTTCTGCGCTGGGAGTACGCGACCGCAGCGCTGTGCGATGTGCTGGGCGTGAACGCGTTCGATCAGCCTGACGTCGAAGAGGCGAAGAAGCACGCGCGGGCGGAGCTGGAGGCGGTCCAGGGACGGGGCGCGTCGCAGGCAGCGCCCCCGCCCCTGCGCACGCTGAGCCTGCCCGAGCTCAAGCACAGTGCTCGGCCCGGCGATTACGTCGCCATCCTGGCGTACGTGGCGCCGACGCCGGAGGTCTTTTCCAAGCTCCAGGAGCTCCGCGGCGCCTGGGGTCGCGCATTAGGCTGCGCGACCACGCTGGGGTTCGGCCCGCGCTACCTCCATTCGACCGGCCAACTGCACAAAGGCGGGCCGGGGAGCGGCCTGTTTCTCGTCATTACCACCGCAATCGCGGACGATATCGAGATTCCCGAGATGGGCACGAGCTTCGGGGCACTGCACCACGCCCAGGCGCGCGGCGACATTCGCGCGTTGCTGGCGCGCGGGCGCCGCGTCGCCCACGTGAAGCTCGCGAGCCTGGCGGAGCTCTCGCAGATCCGGCCGTGACGGCTTTCATCTTTCATCTGATTCCGCACACTCACTGGGACCGGGAGTGGTTTCTCCCGCGCGCGGCCTTTCACGCGCGGCTCATCGCGATGTTCGATGATCTGCTGGACCGTATGACGGCGGACCCGGCATTCCGGACCTTTCTGCTGGACGGACAGACCGTGCTCGTCGAGGACTACCTGCGAGCGCGTCCCGAGCGCGAAGCCGAGCTGAAGACGCTGGTCAAATCGGGGCGGCTGCAGGTGGGTCCGTGGTATGTGCTCGCGGACGAGCTGATCCCGTCCGGCGAATCACTGATTCGCAACCTGCTGCTCGGCACCGCGGACGCCGAGCGTCTCGGCGGACGGTGTGATGTGCTGTATTCCCCCGATGCCTTTGGACATCCCGACGCGCTGCCGGCGTTAGCCCGCGAGTTCGGCATCAGGTTCGGTGTGCTGTGGCGCGGACTGGGAGGTGAACCGGGACAAGAGCACGATTTCTTTCGCTGGCGCGGCATGGATGGACGCGAGCTCCTGCTCTGGCACTTGCCGCCCGAGGGGTACGAGGTCGGCTCGGCCCTGCCGTCGGCAGGGGCGCGACTGCCAGAGGTCTGGACCCAGGTGCGAGCGGGATTGGTGCAGCGCGCGGCCGGCAAACACATCCCGGTGTTCATAGGCGCCGATCATCACGCGCCGCACCCCACGCTGCCCCGCCTGCGGGAAGTGCTCGCCGAGCTCGAGCCGGCGAGCGCATTTCGCGTGTCGCGGCTCGACGAATTCTTCCAGGCTGCCGACGGCACTCCCGCGAAACCCATCGCGGGTGAGCTGCGGTGGTCCTACGGTTATACCTGGACGTTGCAGGGTGTGCACGGCACACGCGCGCCGCTCAAGCGCCGGCACGGCCAGGTGGAGCTGTGGTTGCAGCGCGTTGCCGAGCCGCTCGCGGCGCTCGCCCGGCTCTCGGCTTCCGGCGGACGCGATCGCCGCGCGGTGCTCGACACCGCATGGCGTGCACTCGTGCGTACGCAGTTTCATGACACGATTGCGGGAACCAGCGCCGACAGTGTGGCGGCTGCCGCCGAGCTTCGGCTCAACGAGGTTGCCGCGTACGCGGGGGAGCTGACCCGGGGCGCGCTGCACGAGTTGGCCGGCCACGATCCTGACACCGCCCGCGAGCGCGCCGATGGGTCGGAACCGGCGCTCGTTTTGTGGAATCCGGCGGCGCGCCCTCGCGGTGGTGTGACGGTTGCCGATATCACTGTCTTTCGCCGCGATGTGCTGGTGGGACCGCCGGCCCAAGGTCGGATGCCAAGACAAGGGCCGGGGTACCGGCCCTTCGCGCTTTATGGGACCGATGGGCGCCCGATTCCGGTCCAGGTGCTGGCGCACCGAGTCACCGAAGAGCGGACCGATGCGACGCGGCATTATCCCGATCAGGATGAAGTCGACCAGGTGCGCGTCGCGTTCCGCGCTCCGGCTGTGCCGGGGTTGGGGATCACGGCGCTGAAGCTGGGCCCGCCGGCGCCGCTGGTCCCGCTTGTGGGCGCCGAAGAAACCCGGGTCCGCGGCCGCTCCCTCCAGAATCGGTTCGTCGATGTCAGCATCGAGCCGAACGGCGCGCTGACGATCACCGATCGACGCAAGAACGAGCGCTATCCGGATGTGCTGCGCCTCGAAGACTCGGGTGACGCGGGCGATGCGTACACGTTCGCTCCTCCGGCCCGGGCGCGTCTGATCCAGAGCCGCGGTCCCGTTACCGTTCGCAGGCTGACACCCGGTCCGCTCGTGTCGGCGCTCGAGGCGCGATGGGAAGTGACGCGCGGCATCGCGGTGCGCATGATCGTCCAGCTCTTCGCCGACAGTCCGCTGGTCCGCGTGACTCTGCACATCGACAATCGCAATTCGTTCCATCGGCTGCGCGCGCGGATTCCGACGGGTCTCACGGGCGTGCCCGCCGTCGCCGGAGCGGCCTTTGGTGCGGTCGAGCGGAGCCCGGTCCGGGTGTCTGCGCAGGCATATCCACGCGAGACTCCGGTACGCACGGCACCGGCCCACCGCTTTGTCGCCGCCGCGCGGGGCGCACGCGGGCTCGCGCTGCTGGCGCCGGCGTTCTTCGAATACGAATGGTCATCCGGGGGCGATATGTACCTGACCCTGCTGCGGGCGATCGGCGACTTGTCACGCGGCAACCTGCCGACGCGCCCGGGCCACGCGGGGTGGCCGACCGCGATCCCGGCCGCGCAGTGCATGGGCCAGACGCGCATCGATCTCGCCCTCGCTCCGGTGAGCGCGGCCGATGTGGATCGCGGCGACGTGCTGCCGCAGCTCTGGGAGGATGCCTTTCTGCCGCCGCACGCCGTGTGGCTGCGGGATGCGTCCGCGTTGACGCCATCGCCGGTGACCATCGCGCTCGAAGGCACCGGCCTCGTGTTCTCCGCAATGAAGCCGGCTCAGATCGGCTCTCCGATGGTCCTGCGCTGTTACAACGCGACGGGCCGCAAGGTCTCGGGGGCTTGGCGCTTTGGTCAGGGCGTCAAAACGGCCCACCGCGTTCGCGCGGATGAGCGCGAAGCGGTCGCGCTGGTGCTCGAGCAGCGCGGCAACGTGGTGCGCTTCGTTGCCGAGCCGCACGAGATCGTTTCGATTCTGGTGACGTGATGCAGGAACACAGCATTCCGACGTCGCGCACCGCACGCTATTTCACGCTCGGGACGCCGGGCGCGGGCGGGGTGCGCGAGGTGTGGTTCGTGTGTCACGGTTACGGCCAGCTCGCGGCCCGGTTCCTCGAGCGGTTTCGCCCACTCGAGTCACCGGAGCGCTGCATTGTCGCACCTGAGGGCTTGTCGAGATTCTATCTATCGGAGAGTCCTGCCGAACGCCGGGTGGGCGCGAGCTGGATGACGCGGGAGGACCGGCTCAACGAAATCGACGACTACGTTCGCTATCTCGATGCCGTCTACACCGTCGTCGCGCCCCCGCCCGGCCAAAGGGTAACGGCCCTCGGGTTCTCGCAAGGCACCGCGACCGCCTGCCGCTGGGCCGCGCTGGGTACCTCGCGCATCGACCGGCTCGTGCTGTGGGGCGGGGAAGTGCCGCCCGATCTCGACATCACACGGCTACGGGTGCCGAGGTTGATTCTCGTCTACGGCACCCGGGACGAGTTCTTCACGCCAAAGGTCGTTGCGGCCAACGAAGCCCGTCTCCGCGAGCATGGCATTCGCTACGAGCTGCTGTCTTTCGACGGAGGGCACGAGATCCACGCCGCGACGCTGCGCTCGCTGCTCGAGTCCGCGCCCTAACCGCGAGTCCCTGGATCGAGCACATCGCGCAGCGCGTCACCCAGCAACGTGCAGGCAACGACGACCAGCACCAGTGCGGCGCCGGGTGCCGTCGCGACCCACGGCGCATTGACCAGCGTGTCGCTCCCGGATGCGATCATGTTGCCCCATGACGCCGTGGGTGGTTGCACGCCCAGTCCCAGGTAGGACAGTCCCGCTTCGAGCATGATTGCGTTGCCCACGCCCAGGGCGGCCGCGACGATCACCGGTGTAAGGGCATTCGGCAGGATGTGCCGCGCGAGTACGCGGAACCGGCGCGCGCCCACCGCAACGGCGCCCTCCACGAACGGGCGGGCCGCGAGGGCGCGTACTTCGGCATGCACGAGGCGCGCGATCGTCATCCAGCCGGTAAGACCCAGCACCAGAATCACGAGCCCGGTGCTGGGCCTCCAGACGGCCGCGAGCAGCAGGAGCAGCACCACGCGCGGCAGCGCCAGCGCGAAATCGGTAAGCCCCAGCAACGTGGTGGAGACCGGTCCGCGCCAGTAACCTGCCAGCGCGCCGATAATCACGCCGAGGATGAGTGACACCAGGACGGCGAGTACACCGACGCTCATCGAGATCCGGGCGCCGTAAACCAGCCGGGTCCACACATCGCGACCGAATCGATCAGTGCCGATCGGATGAAACGCGCCGTGCACGTCGGTCGACAACGGCGGAAGAAAGCGGGTCGCGACGATATCCTGCTGGATGTCGGGATTGCCGCTGGTCACGAGCGGCGCGGCAGCCGCGCAGATCAACACCACCACCAGGATCAGCGCCCCAACCGCCCCGCGGCGGTCACGCAGTAACCGCGTCACTCGGCTGCCTCCACCGCGCGTACGCGCGGATCGAGCCAGGCGGCCAGCGTGTCAGCCAGCAGGTTGCCCGCAACGACCAGGAGCGCGCTGATCGTCGTGGCAGCCATGACGACGGGGTAGTCGCGCGCCTTCACCGCTTCGACGAGCACACGCCCAACGCCGGGCCAGGCGAACACAGCCTCGACAAACACGGCGCCCGAGAACAGCGCGGGCAGTGACAGGCCGAGCAGCGTCACCACGGGCGTCAGCGCATTGCGCAGCGCGTGCCGGCCGATGACCCGTCTCGAGCTGAGGCCTTTCGCGCGCGCGGTGGTGATGAACGGCTGGCTCAGCGTCTCGATCATCGCGCCACGCACGAACCGCGCGGCTCCGCCGATGCCGATGAGCGTCAGGGTCACGAGCGGCAACACCAGGTGCCGCAGGCGATCGAGCAGCCAATCGCTCCCCGTCAAATAATCAGCGTCGAATCCCGCGGCCCCGAATGCCGGAAGCCAACGGGCCCAGTACGTGAACACCAGTACCAGCATGAGTCCGAGCCAGTAGCCGGGTAGCGCGAATAGGGTAACCGACGCAACCGAAAGCGCCGTATCGCTGCGTGAGCCGCTCCGAGCTGCCTGGAACGCTCCGATGACGATCCCAATGAGGTAGCTGAGCAGCAGAGAGAGACCGACGAGCCGCACCGTGGCGGGCCACGCAAGAGCGAGCAACTGCCGGACGGGAAGCCCCTTGGCGATGCTGTTTCCCCAGTCACCCTGCGCAAACCGGGCGAGCCACGTCGCGAACTGCGCCGCCAGCGGCCGGTCCAGGCCGAGCGCGGCGCGCTGCGCCGCGATTTGTTCGGCGGTGGCGCTGGGGCCGAGCAGGAGATCAACGGGATCTCCCGGCGCGGCGTGCAACAAGAGGAATGTCAGCATCACGACGCCGAGCACGACCGCGAGCCCGGCGAGTAGACGATGGCCCAGCCTGGCGAACATCGGCGGGAATCTCGCGCGGGCTTTCGGCCCCCGCTAGAATGCCTGCGTGACGCGCCCGCGCATTCTGCTCCTCGCCGCCGTCCTCCTGCTCAGCGCCTGCGGCGACGAGTCGCAGCGCCGCGGCGCGACGGTGCTGTTCGCGTCCGGCGCCGACCTGCACAGCATCAACCCGCTGCTGACCGACCACCCACTCGCTCGACAGGTCCAGCGCTACGTACTGCTCGTCACGCTCGCGCGCTACGATTCGACCCTCACGCCACGCCCGTATCTTGCGCGCTCGTGGCAATGGTCGGACGGCGGCCGGCTGCTCACGTTTCAGCTGCGCAGCGATGTGCACTGGCACGACGGTGTGCCGACCACCGCTCGCGATGTCGTGTGGACCCTCGATGCGGCGCGCGATCCCGCAACCGGATACCCGCGCATGAGTCAATTGAGCAGCGTGAGCGCGGTGACGGCCTTGAATGACTCCACGGTGACGCTCCGTTTCACGAGCGCCGTGCCTGATTTCCCCGACGTGCTGACCGACCTGGCAATCGTTCCCGCACATCTGCTGGATTCCGTGGCACGGGCGCGCCTGCGCTCGGCACACTGGAACGCGCAGCCGGTCGGGAACGGTCCGTTTCGCTTCGTGCTCCATGAGGCAAACCGCCGCTGGGTGTTCGAGCGCAACGCGGACTTTCCTGCCGGGCTGGGTGGCCCGCCCCTGATCGACAAGCTGATCGTCGTGGTGGTGGACGAGCCCACGATCAAGCTGTCGGCGCTGGTGGCGGGCGAGCTCGATTTCGCCGGGATCAATCCGCAACACGCGGCCTTCGTGCGCCGGCACGAGGGCCTCGCCGTGCGAGACTATCCCCTGATCTACCCGTTCGGGCTGGTGTTCAACACGCGACGGCCGCCGTTCGACGATCCACGCGCTCGCCGCGCAGCCGCGCTCGCAATCGACCGTCAGGAAATCGTCGATGGGTACTTGTTCGGATACGGAACCGCGGCTGCCGGCCCCGTGCCGCCGAATGTGCCCCACTTCGTCCCGGGGCCATCCATTCGGGTGGATCCGGACTCTGCGCGCCGCCTGGTAGCATCGCTGGGGCAGCGGCCCCAGTTCGAGCTGCTGACCGTGGGGAGTGGCGAAGCTCCGCTCGAGCAGATGCTCCAGGCACGGCTCAATGCGGTGGGCTTCGACGTCCGCATTCGCCAGCTCGAGAACTCCGCGTTTCAGGATCGCGTGAGCGGGAAAGCACATGAGTTCAGCGCCGCGGTCATGGGAATCCCCGGTGATCCCGGACTTGGCTTCCTGCAGCGCATCGGCGAGCTCACGGGAGTGGCCATTCCCCCGGATGCCGCGGCCGCGCAGCGCGTGATGGCGGAACAACTCCCCGTGGTCTGGTTGTATCACGCGCGCGGTGTCCAGGGAGTCAATCAGCGCGTGCAGGGAGTGCAGATGGACGTCCGGGGCGAGCTGCCCACGGTGACGGCGTGGCACGTTCGGGCAGCTCCATGATGCGGCGCGATCTGCCGACGGCGTTTCACGCCGCGGCACCGATGCGACTCGATTTTGCCGGTGGCTGGACCGATGTGCCGCCGTTTTCCGCGCGCGAAGGCGGGATCGTCGTGAACGGCGCGATTCGGTTGCAGGCTCAGGTCGAGGTGAAGTTGGGCGGCACGCTGTTGCGGTTTGTCGCGGAAGACCTCGGAGAAACGCTCGAGTGCGCGAATTCCGGCGGCTTGGCGGCCGGCGGCAAGCTTCCGCTGCTCACCGCCGCACTGCGCATGTTCCCCGTGCTCGGTGGCTTCACACTCACCACCAAGTGCGACGCGCCTCCCGGATCGGGACTCGGCAGCTCGGGCGCGTTGGGCGTCGCTCTCGTGGCCGCGCTCACCAAGGCGCGCCAGGAGTCACTCGACGGGCGCGAGTTTGCCGAGCAAGCTTGGCGGGTGGAAACAATCGAAGCGAAGCTGCCGGGTGGAAAACAGGATCAGTTCGGCGCCGCGCTCGGCGGCTTCCATCGCTTCTCATTTCGCGATCCAGACGTCGGTATCGAGCCGCTGACGCTGGAGGCGGCGTTTTTGGAAACCCTGGAGCGTCAGATCCTGATCTGCTACACGAATAAGAGCCGCGTATCCGGACAGACGATCTCACGGGTGATGAACGCGTATGAGCGGGGCGATCCCGTGGTGACGGGCGCGCTGCGCGGCCTGCGGGATGTCGGCCATGCAATGGCCGAAGCGTTGCGCTCCGCCGATCTCGCACGCGTTGGCTCGCTGTTGACCGAGAATTGGACGCATCAGCAGGCGCTCGATCCCGGCATGAGCACCGCCGAAATGCGGCGGCTCGAACGGGCGGCTGCGGATGCGGGGGCGCTCGGCGGGAAGGCGGCCGGCGCGGGCGCGGGGGGGTCGATGTTCTTCGTAATGAAAGGACCGGCGCACGCCGCGGCCCCTGCGCTGCGCGCCGCAGGGGCAACCGTGCTTCCGTTGAGTTGGTCTCGAGAAGGCGTGCGCGCATGGTAACGGCTGAAGAGCTTGCGGCGCGCACCGCCGTCATCAACGGCTCGTCCGATCTTACCGCGCTGCGCGAGGAGTTACGCCGCCGCGCTCAGCCTGTGCTCGAGCGGATGCCCCACATTCCGGATCACAAGGCGCTGCTCTCGATGGACGGCGGCGCTTGTCCCGAAGACGATGCGTTGCTCGTGTTCGATCCATGGAGCCCGAGCCGGCACCGCTGCTCTCGTTGCGGGAAGACATGGCAGGGCGAACGACACGACTGGAACTGGGCGCGTTTCCAACACCTGTGGCTGGCCGAGCGGGCCGCGCACCTCGCGACCCTCGCCGCGCTGAGCGGCGCCCGCGGGGACGGTCAGGCGCACGCGCAGCGCGCGGCGGAGATCCTGGCGGTCTACGGGGAGCGGTATTGGCGCTACCCCAATCGCGACAACGTCCTGGGGCCAAGCCGGCTCTTTTTCTCGACGTACCTCGAGTCGATCTGGACTTGCAACTATCTCGCGGCGGCCATGCTGCTTCGAGCCGCGGGCCGGCTCGATGCCGGCGCCGAGAAACTGGTGAACCAGGTCGTCGAAGAAGCGGCCACCATCATCGGCGATTACGACGAGGGATTCTCGAACCGTCAGACCTGGAACAACGCGGCATTGGCTGCGGTCGCCGTCTGGTTCGAAGATGAGGATCTGGCCCGGCGCGCGATCGAGGGTGATACGGGACTCATCGCGCATCTCGTCCGCGGCTTTGGCCGTGACGGCATGTGGTACGAAGGCGAGAATTATCACCTGTTCGCGTTGCATGGCTTATTGATCGGCACCGGCTGGGCGCGGCTCGCGGGCGTGGATTTCGCCGCCGACGAGCGCCTCGCGGCGCGGCTGCGCGCCGCGCTGCTCGCGCCTTCCCTCACCGCGCTGCCCGATTTCACCCGCCCCGCGCGCAAGGATTCCCGGTTCGGCATTTCGCTTGCGCAACCCACCGACCTCGAGCTGTGGGAGGTGGGTTTGGCAAGGCTCGGGACTCCAGAGATCGGGGCGTGGCTCCACACGCTGTACAGCGACGCACAGCCGCCCACTCTGGAGTTGTTCGAGCACTACCTGCACGACGCGCCGCTGTCGAGCGCGCCCAGCCCCGTGTCCCGCGCTTCGCTGTCGTGGTGGGCACTGCTCGAAATGGCGCCGGCGCTGGACGCTCCGGCGGAGCCGTGGCATGCCGGCAGCCTGTTGCTCGAGAGCCAGGGCCTGGCCGTGCTGCGCCACGAAGATCGCTACGTCAGCCTCGAGGCCGGTCCCATGGGCGGCGGTCATGGTCATCCGGACCGTCTGCATCTCACGCTGCACGCGGGCGGCGTGCATTGGCTGCCCGATCCGGGCACGGCCCGCTACGTGACCCGCGACCTCTTTTGGTATCGCTCGACGCTCGCTCACAACGCGCCGCGCCTGGACAGCGAGTCCCAAATCCCCGGGCATGCGAGCTGCGAGTGCTTCGACGTCCAGGGAGGGTGGGGCTGGGTTCGC
>DASTDR010000505.1:0-2514 GCA_035710265.1 Gemmatimonadales bacterium
GGCCGAGGCCGAGCACCAGGACTACCTCCAGCGCTACCCGAACGGCTACAACTGCCACTTCCCGCGGCCGGGCTGGCAGCTGCCACATCGCGAGACCGCCGCCTGACGCGGCGCTTTCTAGGCCGGCAGCGGCAGCTCCGCGGCCAGGCGGGTCCCTCCGGCGCGCGAAGTGTCGATGTGGAGCCGGCCGCCGAGCGCGGCGACACGATCGGCCATGCCTTGCAGCCCGTGACCTTCTGGGTCGGCTCCCCCGATGCCATCGTCGCGCACCTCAACCCGCAAGGCCTGGTTGGCGCCGACGACCGTCACCTGCGCCCGCGTCGCCTGCGAGTGCTTGACGACGTTGGTCAGTGCCTCCGCTACGACGAAGTACACGCTCGCCTCGATTTCAGGAGGTAGTCGCGTGCCCGTGACGTCCATCTCGACCGGAAGGCCGAGCCGCGAGACGAGGCTGCCGACGCCGGCACGGAGACCGCCGCGGGTGAGCACGGTCGGGAGGATCCCCTGGGCCAGCTCGCGAAGCTCGGCGTTGCCCTGCTCGGCGTTATCGAGCGCCGCGGCGAGCAGCGACTCCATGCGCTGCCCGTCCTCGCGCAGCGCTCGCTGCGCGAGCCTCAGGGTGACGATCGTATGGACCAGGCGCTGCTGCGCTCCGTCGTGGAGGTCGCGTACGACGCGCCGGCGCGCGTCGTCGCCTGCGGTGAGCACGCGGGCGCGGGATGCCATGAGCTGATCGCGGCTGTCGGCGTTCGCGATTGCTGTGTCGACCAATTCGGCGAACTCGGCGAGGCGCTCCTCGGCGTCGGAGGGCGGCAGGTCCTGGCCCGTCCAGCTCGCGGTCATCACGCCCCACAGCGCACCGTCGACCACGATGGGCGCGCCCACCGTCATGTTGATCTCCGAGCGGTGAGCGATGTCTGCGATCGTGCCGCTCCGCTCGTCGTAGAGGTTGAGCCGCGCCGAGCGCCCGGTGTGCAGGACGCGCGCGGTGACGCTCTCGCCGTCGAGCGGCAGACGCAGTCCAGCTCGGACGAGCGTAGGGTCCTGCCCGCGGTGGGCGATGATCGTGATCTCATCGGAGCCCTCGAAGCGCACGAGGCCGACCTGTGCCGCTCCGAACAGCTGCGCCACCTCCACGATGACGGCGTCGAAGACGTCGGTCGGAGCACCCCCTTCGGCGACGAGCGTCGCGACTCGGCGAAGCGCCGCCTGCTCCTCTGCCAGGCGGTGCACCTCGCCACGCGCCTCCGTGTTGGCGATCGCGGTGGCGACCAGCTCGGTGAACTCCCCGAGCCGCGACTCGGTGCCCGCCGGCAGAGGCTCGCTCTGGCTCGAGGCGGTGATCATCGTGCCCCAAAGCCGGCCTTCGACGACGATCGGGCTGGCGACGGCCGAGCGAATACCCAGGCTGCGCGCCATGTCCGCGACTGCGCCCGAGGCATTCGTCCAGTCGTCGACCCGGCTGGCCTGTCGGGTTCGGAGCACTGCGGAGACGACGTTCTCGCCCTCGAGGCCAAAGCGGGTCCCCAACGGAGGGGGGTCCCACGGCGTGTCCGACTGTGCGACGAGGCTCGCCGTCCCGTCAGGCTCGAACCGAAGCATCCCGACGGCGTCCGTGCCCAGAAGCCGCGCCACCTCGTCGGCGACCGCTCCAAAGACCTCTGCCGGGGACGATTGGCGTGCCACGAGCGTCGCCACCCGGCGCAGCGCAGCTTGCTCGTCGGCGAGGCGGGCGACCTCGTCCCGGCTTGCGGTGTTCGAAAACGCTGCGGCGATGAGCGCCGTGAATTCGGCGAGGCGGTCCTCGATGCGGTCGGGCAACGGCTCGCCATCCCACACCCAGGTCGCCATCACGCCCCACACGCGGCCGTCGACGATGATCGGGGCGCCCGCGCCCGAGCGGATGCCATTCGTGCGTGCTGCATCGGCGATCGCGCCGGCGAGCCCCGCGTAGTCCTCGACCCTCGCGGGGCCGCCCATCTGCTTGACCTGCGTCAAGATCGCGGGCCCGTCGAGCGGCCAGCGCGTGCCGGTCGCGAACGGCTGCGCCCGATCGCTCCAGGCCCCGATGACGGTCGCCGCCCCATCTGGGTCATACCGCGATACCGCGACCACCTGGAGGTCGAGCAGCGAAGCGACCTCTCTGGCGACCGCCGCACAAACCTCTGCTGACGCAGCGCCACCGGCGACCAGCGTCGCGACCCTGCGGAGGGAGGCCTCCTGTGCAGCCAGGGTCTCATCACGGGCGCGGATCTCGCGCTCAGCGCGCAGGCGGTCCTCGATGTCCGTGAACGCGACGACCGCGCCGCGCCCGTGCCGCATGTCAAGCGGTACCGAGATGTACGAGACGGGGAACATCGAACCGTCGCGGCGGAAGAACCAGTCCAGATCGCTTGTGACGGTCTCACCGGTCGCGCGGGGCAGGAGCATGGGGCAGTCAGCGGATGGGTAGGGTCGCCCGTCCGGGTGGCTGTGGTGGATGGTTTCGTGGCTGCGGCGTCCGAAGAGCTCATC
>DASTDR010000506.1:0-4996 GCA_035710265.1 Gemmatimonadales bacterium
TTGAGTCCGTTCCTGGCCACCAGCTCAAGGACCTGTCCGCGCAGTCGCGCCAGCTCGGCGCGCGCCTCGGCCGGGGTCGTGCAGACTTTGGTGCCGACTTCGACAATCGACTGATGCAGCTCGGGTTTTATCTGTGCCAACACCAGGTGATCGCCGCTCAAGATCTCCGTGATGTAGGACTTCAACTCGCGTGTGTTGGGATCGATGATCTGGTACTCTTCCTCGATTCCCAAAGTCAGCGAGGGCTGCTTCATCGCGCCTCCACGAGAAACGTCGGCGTCTGCGACCCGCCCCCGGCCGTGACGTTGACCAGGGCCGCCGTCGAAAGGCGCGACATGCACCCATCCACATGAGTGCCCTGGTAGGCGAACGGAGCCGTATCCAGAATCCGCTCGGCAAACAGCACTCGGCCCTCCACAACGCTGGGATAGGGCTCGCTCGGAATCGGGACACGCTCCTGCACGACGAACGGCTCGGTGAGCGCCCCGCGCACCGCCTGTTCCCACGCCGATTCGCCGACCTCCCAACCGAGCACGATGCCGGCGCCACCATAGGCATCGTTGGGCTTCAGCACCAGCCGCTCACGCTGCTGAATAATGAAAGGAACCAGGTCCACCGTCCGCTCCTGATAGCGCGTCGTCCGCTCCTCGACCACGCGCGTCCACGGAATATGCGCCGTGATGGCGTGCCGCTCCTCGTCGGCGAACAATCCCTCGTTGCGCTCGTCACTCAGGACGGCAAGACTGGCTTTCTTGTGCAGCAGCTTGCAGCGAAAAGGATTGACCATGCACACCGCGCCGGCTTGGACCGCGCGCACCACCGGGTGATCGCGCCCGCCCTGCTCCACCAGCTCGCTGATGAGCACGCGTTTGTAGATCAGGTCGATCGGCTCGCCCCCGGCCGAGAGCCGGCCGCCTTCGAACTCGGTGTCGCGCGGATCGACGATGCGAGCGTTCAGGCCACGCGCCTGGAAGTAGTCTACCCACAACACGAACTCGTTGTAGGTCGGGACTTCTTTCCAATCCAGGATCGCGATCCGGGGCGCCGCGGGATTCCGGCTGCCATTCGCCGATCTCCATTGCGCGTAGGCGCCGAGCAGCGCGTGCAACACGTCGTGGCGCGCCGGGAGCGGCCGAACATCGAATTTCCTCAGGTATGCCTGCATGACCGGGAGCGCGAGAAACGCATCGGCGAGTGCATCGCCGTAAGCCGCGCCGGCGGGTGTTTCGGCGTTGTACTCCGTCAGGTGGAACACGCCCTCGTCCTGCAGATAGAATGCGTCGATGCGCGAGACCGGACTGGCGTCGGTAAACCCCGGGTCGCGTTCGAGGAACTGCTCTTCCCAGTCGAGCAGCCGGAACTGCTTCCGCAGGGTCGGGTTCTTCACGGCAGCCTGGTAGATCCGGTCGAACGCACGCAAGAGGAGCGCGCAGCGATCGCGCAGAAAGCCGTATTGCTCGGGCGTCATGAAGCGCGGCCGGAGCACGGTGCACAATGCGCGGCCGCCGAAGAACAGACCCCGGCGGCGCAGCTCGGCATCGAGCGTCGCCTGGCACTCGGCCGCCATGTCGTCCGTCAACAGCTCATGGTAGTAGCCGATCGCCCGCGCCACCACCGGCTTCATTTCGACGGTGCGCGGCTCCGCGCGCGGCCTTTGAACAGGCTTTCCCAGTGGAATTTGTGCGGCGCCGGCCGTGGCCGGCGTTTGGCAAGCTGGATCACGAGGTCGGCCATGTGCTGCACGACCCAGTCGAAGTACTCCTGGGTGAGCGAGTTGATGTCGAAGTCCGGCGCCGGATTCATGAAGTCGATCGCGTAGGGCACTGCGTCCTTGACCGCCCATTCGATCGAGTTCATGTCGTAGCCGAGCGCGCCGACCAGTGTGCGCGAGTCGGCGATGATGCGCTCCTTCAGCGCCGGGCTCAGATACTCGGGGTCCACGATGTACTTCCGCGCCTTGGGATCGTAATGGATCGGCAGGATCTCGCGCTGCCCGATGCAGATACAGCGCACGAACTGATCCCACTGGATGAACTCCTGCACCACCATCGTCAGCAGGCCGGACTCGTTGTAATGCGTGAGCAGCTCGTCCTTGGTGCGGCAGATGTACACGCCTTTCCAGCCGCCGCCGTGCGCGTCCTTGAGAATGCACGGCAGCCCGATCTCCCGAACCACGGCGTCCCAATCGAGCGGGAACATCAGATTCCGCAAACTCTCTTCGTGGCTGATCGCCGGGATGTACTCCTTGTTCGGGAGCAATACGGTCTTGGGACTCGCGATGCCGAGCTTGGTCGCGAGCGCGGCACCGAAGAATTTGTCGTCCGCGGTCCACATGAACGGATTGTTGATGACCGTGACGCCCTGCAGCACGGCGTACTTCAGGTACGACCGGTAGAACGGCACCTCGTGCGAGATCCGGTCGATCAACACCGCGTACTCGGGGACCGCGTCCATCATCGTCGGACCCAGCTTGATGAAATCCGCCACGACCCCCTTGTCGCGCCGATTCACTTCCTCGATGAACTTGGGTGGGAAGGACCATTCCCGCCCGACGATGAGTCCGACCTTGGCTGTCCCCCCCATGCGTCCGCTCCTCTCGCTCAACCGGCGTACAGCTGCAGATCAGTGCCCACCGCATCGGCCATGTCCAGTGTGGTCTGGAGATCGGGATGCCGCACGACGAGAAACCCGTCCGACACGAGGGTCAAGATCCAGTTCCGGCGCGGCGCGCCGATCGGCAGCAGCTCGATCGCCGCGATATGCGGCCCAAAGCGGTGTTTGAGCCGCTCGAGTCCCTCGATGTGCCGGATGTTGCCAACGCCCTTCGCCCGCTTGAAAATGATCGCGGCGTTGTACTTGCGCTCGAGCTTGGTACTGAACTTGCCGTGCAGCACGGTCTCGGCCCAGCCGCTGAACAGGTCGACGTCGGACGCGTAGTTCATGCAATCGACGGTGCGGGCGCCGGGCGGCCGCGCCGCGATCTCGCCGAAAATGGTCTCGCCGTTCTCCTTGCGATACCACTCCATGTGCGTGAAGCCGGTCTGAAAGCCGAGCGCCTTGAGCACGGCCTTGCCCATCTCGCGGCCGCCTTTGAGATGGTCGGCTTCCACGTCGCGCAACACCACGGTCTGGGGGCTGATCCACTCTTCCTGCCGCGCGGTCAGGGGGCGGGGGCGATACACGCAGATGTTCCAGAACACGATCTTACCTTTGATACAGATCGTGTCGAAGGTGTACTCGACGGCGTCGATGAACTCCTCGACATTGACGTCACGCGCCTGCCCCAGGCGCGCGAGCGCCGCATCGAGCTCGAGCCGCGAGTTGATGCGGAATGTATCCGCCGAGCCCGCACCCGCGATCGGCTTGACGATGATCGGGAATCCGATCTCTTCCGCCGCGCGCTGGCACTCGAGTGGGTTCTTGGCGCGCCGGTGCTTGGGCGTGCGGATCCCGGCCTTGTTGACCGCCTGCTTCATCGCGTCCTTGTCGCGAAACAGCGTCGCCTGGGCAACATCCTGCCCCGCGATGCCGAGTTTCTCGCGAATACGCGCGGCCAGGATGACGCCGGGCTCCCACAGGCATTCCACCTGATCGAGCGGCTGCGCCGCTTTCCAGGCCGCGACTTTTTTCACGACACCGGGTTCGTCCAGCAACGAAGCGACCTGGATGTAGCCCGCGAGGCTCTGGCGCACGATCGGCGGCAGATCATGTTCGGGCTGATCACCGATGCCGAACACCCTGGCTCCGTGCACCGCCAGGCCGCGGGTGAAGTAGTTGATTTCCGTCGGATACCCGGGTGAAATCACGAGTACGTTCATGAAAGCTCCACACGCACGAGCGAGACGAGCCGCTGCAGCGCCCGCTGCACGACGGCGGTCTCGGGGTGACGCAGAATGACGAACCCTTCGCCTTCGTAGCTGCCGGTCGGGGTTTGCCCGGGCGCCGGGAGCTTGAAATCGACGACCAACGATCCCAGCTCGCGTTCCACCTGTTCCAATCCGTGCACCGCCGTCACACGTCCGTTCCCCTGCCCGCGCAGATACGCGGCACCGACGGCGTAGCGGCGGGGGGGCGCGGAGAATTCGTCGAACACCATCAGCCGCGCCCAGGCTGCCACCGCGTCGAAGTCGTGCGCGCGGGAGATCACCGTCATGATCTGGGCGCCGGGCGGCCGTGCCGCCACCTCCGAAATCGCGATCGTCCCATCGGGCCGGCGGAACCATTCCATGTGCGTGAGGCCGGTTCCCATCCCCAGCACCTGAAGCGCGCGAAACGCCGCCGTCCGGATGTCGTCGTACTGCGGCTCTTCCACCTCGCGCGGCAGGATCAGGCTCCACTGAATCCACGGATTGCGCAGGACCTCGAGCGGCGACGGGTAGTAGTGCGTGAGCGAGTGCCACACCGCGCGACCACCGATCGACACTGTCTCGAACGAATGCTCGCGGCCCGTCATGTACTCTTCCAGCAGCACGGGCCGCTCGGGGGTCGGTGCTGCTGCAGCGACGGCCGCGCGCAACGCGCTCTCGTTATCGACCCTCGCGGTCGCCTGCGCACCGGCGCCGGCCGGCGGTTTGACGACGAGGGGCAACCCCAGCTCGCGCCCGAATCCTACCGCCTCCTCGACCGAGGCTGCCAGGCGATGGCCCGCGCACGGCAGCCCCGCCTCGCGCAGTAACGACTTCATCCGTGCCTTGTCGCGAAAGTTGCGGGCTGCCTCCGCAGGCAGACCGGCAATGCCCCGCTGCTCACGCACTTCGGCCAGCGGCACCTGCAGCTGCTCGTACGCCGCCACCAGGCGGTCCACGGGACCGAGCCGCGCTTCCAGCTGACGGACCGCTTCCTTCAGCTGGGTCGTATCGAGCACGTCGACGACGCGCCAGTGGGAGACCTGTGAACGCACCGGTTCGGGCAGATCCTCGAGCGGCGCCTGGCTGATCACGCCGGTTCGCACATCCGGCAGCCCCGCGATCGCGGCGATCATGCGCGAGGCATTTTC